>NZ_JBQSVO010000031.1:0-30922 GCF_052376275.1 Pseudoalteromonas sp. AOP7-A1-14
GCTTATACCTAATGAGAAAAGTAAAGAAGTATTGGCTCGTGCTGATTCGGCGCTGTATAAAGCAAAAAATAATGGCCGAAATCAATTTATAATTGAAGGCACAGATTAAGGTTGTAAAGTATTGATTTTTACTTTGACTAAAAAAGCCCGTACAATTCGCCCTAATTTTTGAGTGTGTTTTCGAGTTAATAGGTAGAGTAGCTGTATTTTATGCATCAAATAGCTGATTTGATTTCTATTTTTGAAGCCACCTTTTACCAAACCTATGATACGCGTTTGGTTAAGGGTGAGCATGAACCCATCTACATTCCACGTGACGAACAAACACCTTATCACCAAATTATTTTTGCCCATGGTTTTTATGCCAGTGCTCTACACGAGATCGCTCATTGGTTAGTGGCAGGTGATAAACGACGATTATTAGAAGATTACGGTTATTGGTATTGCCCTGATGGCCGTGATAAGGCGCAGCAGGCAGAGTTTGAAAGCGTTGAAATTAAACCGCAAGCCATCGAGTGGGCGTTGAGCGTTGCAGCTGGCTTTGCATTTAACGTCTCGGTTGATAATTTAAACGGCGAACAAACCTGCCGGCTTGACTTCCAAGCGCGGGTACACTCGCAAGTACTTAGCTTAGTCGAGCAAGGCTTTAATACTCGCACTCAATTATTATTAAAAGCATTGAGTGATTATTATAGTACCCCATGGCCGCTTTCAGCGAAACAGTTTGCTTGGCAACACCCAAAGGAATTACGTAATGCAGTTTAAATTAGGCTTAATTGTTAATCCGGTTGCGGGCTTAGGCGGTAGTGTCGCTCTTAAAGGCAGTGACGGTGTTGATACCGCCGCCAAAGCAATTGCTCTTGGCGCAGAGCCTAAAGCAAATTTGCGCACTAAAGCGGCACTTGAAGTAATACTGCCGTATAAAGAGCAGTTAACTATTTATACCGTTAGTGGCTCAATGGGCGAAAACACAGCAAAAGAGCTAGGTTTTACCACCGAAGTTATTTATCAAAGTAACACACCGACCACAAGCAACGATACTGAGCTTGCAGCGCAAGCATTGCAGCAATTAGATGTGGATTTAATTTTATTTGCTGGTGGTGACGGCACTGCGCGTAATATTTGCCATGCAGTAGAAGATGCATTACCGGTACTGGGTATTCCTGCAGGGTGTAAAATTCATTCAGGCGTATACGCTATTACACCAAAAGCAGCGGGTAGAGTTGTTGAAATGCTAGTAAAAGGTGAGCTTGTCAGCCTAGGTGATGCTGATGTTATGGATATTGACGAAGTCGCGTTTCGCCAAGGCACTGTAAAAGCTAAACGCTATGGTGAAATGCAAGTACCTAGCGAAGTGCGTTATGTTCAAGCTGTAAAAAATGGCGGCAAAGAAACCGATGAACTTGTACTGATGGATATTGCGGCCTATGTGGTATCAGAAATGGACGAAGACACACTCTATGTTATGGGGAGTGGTTCAACGGTTGCCGCAATTATGCAAGAAATGGGGCTTGATAACACACTATTAGGCGTTGACTTAGTAGAAGATCAAAGCTTGGTAACAAAAGATCTAACTGCTCAGCAGTTACGTGAGCTAACACTTGGTCGTGATACGAAACTAGTGATCACTTTAATTGGTGGCCAAGGGCATATTTTTGGCCGTGGTAATCAGCAGTTAAGCCCAGCTCTTATTCGTAGCATTGGCATCGAGAATATTATTGTGGTGGCTACTAAAACCAAATTACAAGCTTTACAGGGTCGACCGCTTATTAGCGATACCGGCGATAGTGAATTAGATGATGAATTAAGCGGTTATATTCGTGTAACCACCGGATTTAACGACCATATTATGTATGCAGTAGGTCATCAAGATGCGCTGCAAGGTGAGGAGAAGTAAATGAGTTTAGTAAGTTATATCAATGCAGCTCAGCATTATTTTGATGATTTAGTGATTAAAGCGACCGATGATGAGTTATTTGCAGGTGGCTACTTACGCGGCCATTATGATTTAGCCGTTGGTTACGCCGAAGTTGAAGAGCTAACTATTACCATCGAAGAGCTTAATGACACTGTAGAGAAAAGTTTAATTAAAGCCTATCACAATGGTGAGCTTGACGAAGAAGACAAGGTATTAGTGGTGCGCTTGTGGGAGGAAGTTAAAGCGCTCGCCTAAGTGCTTGTTACAGCGATGAAGACTAAAAACGGCAAGCATGCCGTTTTTTTGTGCGCGAATATAAATTGTTCCTAATAAATGATTTTTATGTTTACTAAAAATTTACCTAACACAACATTTGGGTTAATGTATGCGGGTTAAAATTCTAGGGAACAAGCGAAATGAATAACAATAATGATGGGACAATGCCGACAGGGCTTGTTGCACGATTTTTAAACTTTGTAGAAAAAGTCGGAAATAAACTACCGGATCCAGCAATTATATTTTTATTTGCCATGTTGCTGATTTGGGTTTTGTCGTGGTGGTTTTCAGGTGTTAACTTTGATGCCATCGATCCACGTACTGGCGAAGCTATTATTATCAATAATATGTTGGCCAGTGACTCACTTGCCACGTTTTTATCTTCTATGGTAAAAACTTTTACTGGTTTTGCGCCACTGGGCGTAGTACTAGTCGCTATGCTAGGGGTAGGGGTTGCTGAACATTCGGGCTTTATCAATACGGGCTTAAAGCTCATGTTAAAAGTAACACCTAAACAGCTACTTACACCTTCTATTATTTTGGTTGCTATTGTTAGCCACACAGCAACAGATGCCGGTTATGTTTTAGTTATTCCTCTTGCTGGTGTTATTTTTTATGCTGCAGGGCGTCATCCACTTGCAGGTATTGCCGCTGCGTTTGCTGGTGTAAGTGGTGGTTTTGGTGCTAACTTTATTCCATCAGGCATTGATCCATTATTGCAAAGCTTTACTCAAAGTGCAGCGCAAATTATTAACCCAGCGATGTCGATTAACCCGCTTAACAACTGGGCATTCACCTCAGCATCGAGCTTGTTTATTGTGCTATTAGGTTGGTACATCACCGATAAAATTATTGAGCCTAGATTAAAAAATACGGCCGTTGATGGTGAGACTGAGGACTTACCCGCATTTGAAGATGCCCGCAGTGACGAAAAGCGTGCGTTCTTTATTGCAAGCTCTGTAATGATTGCAGGTCTTGCTTTATTGGCGTATGTATCAGCCCCTAGTGACTCCGCTATGCGAAGCGCTGATGGCTCACTTACCAACTTTCGCTCGCCATTAATGCAATCAATTGTACCGCTAATTTTCTTATTGTTTTGGATCCCTGGTGCTGTGTATGGTTTTACTGTAGGCACCTTCAAGAGCTCAAAAGACATGATAGACGCTATGAGTAAAGCTATGCATGGCATGGCTTATTACGTAGTTATGGCTTTCTTCTGTTCGCTTTTTATCGCTGCGTTTAGTAAATCTAACTTAGGTGCGCTTTTGGCTATTGAAGGTGCGCAGCTGTTAAAGGCGATGGAGCTACCAAGTGCTGTTACTGTAGTGGGAATTATCTTTTTAACTGGCTTTGTTAATTTATTTGTAGGCTCAAGCTCAGCTAAGTGGGCGCTACTAGGGCCGGTGTTTGTGCCTATGCTAATGCAGTTAGGTATATCGCCAGATTTAACGCAAGCTGCTTACCGCGTAGGGGATTCAAGCTCCAATATTATCACGCCACTCATGCCATACTTTCCGTTAGTGGTTGTATATTGCCAAAAATATGTAAAAGGCACCGGTATCGGCACACTTATCGCTATGATGCTGCCATACTCAATCGCCTTTATGATCGGCTGGAGTATATTTTTACTCGGTTACTGGGCTATAGGTATTCCACTAGGGCTAGATGCCAGTTATGTCTATCCAGCAGTAACACCGTAAATATAAATAACAATTAAACTAATAGCCCTGCGATGAAGGTGGGGCTTTTTTTGCGTAGGCTTTAAGTAAATCAAATAAAGTGACGCCATAAAAGTAAATACGATTTTTTCTTCATCTACTTCTCATTTTTCTTTAAAATTTTGGCTGGTGGTTGATTTATCGTAGGATTTCGTCAGACTCGACCCAACCTATAGCTAACTATCCTCTTGCATGCTCGCTAACTTTTACTTACTCTCAAACACAAAAAAACCTCGCCATTTGCATGACGAGGTTTTTAGTATCTAGCTAAATTAAATTTATTTAGATGTGAAGCTTACTGGGCGACGCTCTTTACGAGGTCCGCCGCGTTTGTCACCACTTTTACTTGGTGCGCGCTTCTTGTCACCACTTGGGCGCTCGCCACGTGGCTCAGAAGGGCCTTGATCTTGTGTAATTGTCATACCCATTGGGCGTTTACAAATAAACACTTTTTGAAAGTGATCAAGTACATCTTTAGGCATGTTCTGCGGTAACTGTACCGTACTGTGACTGTCGTGTAGACGAATGTCACCAATAAACTTGCTTGAGATATCAGCTTCGTTAGCGATAGCGCCAACAATGTTCTTAACCTGAACGCCATGCTCACGACCTACTTCGATACGGTAAGTATCCATAGGGCCTGCATCACGACTATTACGTTCGCGAGGTTTACGTTCTGCACGCTCACCGCCACGTTCGCCACCGCGCTCGTTACGACGACCACGGTCATTACGTGAGTTGCGATCATTTCTATCGTTACGTTCGCGAGGTTGAATTTTAACTTCTTCAACTTTAATAGGTGATTGTTGCTGTGCTAAACACAGTAACGCACCGGCTAAGTCTTCAGGCGCAGAATTAAGCTTTTCAGCCATGCTTGCAGCCACTTCATTGAAGAAAGAGATATCTTTGTTTTCAAGCGCAAGCGTAAGCTTTTCTTGTAATGCATTGATACGTTTTTCTTCAACAACTTTAGCTGTTGGTAATTCAACTTGAGCAATTTCAGATTTAGTATGACGAATGATATTTTTAAGTAAATAACGTTCGTTATGCTTAACAAATAATATTGCTTTACCCGTACGACCAGCACGACCTGTACGACCGATACGGTGAACGTAGGCTTCAGAGTCTTGTGGAATATCGTAGTTGATAACTAAGCTTAAACGGTCTACATCAAGACCACGAGCCGCTACGTCTGTAGCAATAACTACGTTTAGCATGCCATTTTTTAAGCGATCAACAGTGCGCTCACGCGCTTGCTGGTTCATGTCACCGTTAAGTGGAGCTGCAGAGAAACCTTCACGCTCTAATAACTCAGCTAGTTGTACTGTATCATTACGCGTACGTACGAAAACAATAGCACCTTCATATTGCTCAGCTTCTAAGAACCGAACAATGGCTTTGTTTTTGTGTACGTGGGCATTCCAAAACACTTGCTCAACTGACGATACCGTCGAGTTACGCGCAGAAATATGAACCTGTTCAGGGTTATTCATATATTTGCTGCTGATGTTTTGAATTTGCTTAGGCATAGTCGCAGAGAAAAGACATGTTTGCTTTTCGCGCGGTGTTTTTTCCATGATGCTTTCAACATCATCGATAAAGCCCATACGTAACATTTCATCGGCTTCATCAAGTACAAGTGCTTGTAATGCATCAAACTTGATAGTGCCGCGGTTAATGTGATCGATTAAGCGACCTGGTGTAGCGACAATAACTTGCGCGCCACGACGAAGTGCACTTAATTGGATACTGTAGCTTTGGCCACCATAAAGTGCCAATACTTCAATACCACGAACATGTTTAGCATATTGTTCGAATGCCTCAGCTACTTGGATCGCAAGCTCACGTGTTGGTGTGAGTACAAGGATCTGTGGCTGTTTCACAGACGGGTCAATATTATTAAGTAATGGCAGTGCAAATGCTGCGGTTTTACCTGTACCCGTTTGAGCTAGTCCCAGTACGTCCTTTCTTTCTAGCAATAACGGTATACATTGAGCTTGGATTTCAGATGGAGTCTTGTAACCCAATTCTTCAACTGCTTTCAAAATTGCAGGAGAAAGATTTAAAGATTCAAACGTGACTGGTTCTGACATTAATACGCCTCAACGAATTTAAAGAGGCGCGCATTATATAGGAAATATAAGGCAATTGCTTGTATAAATTACAACTAATTTGTATGTGATTGATGTTGGTTAATATTTAATCAGTTTAATTTTTGAGTAAGTTAAACTGATTAACATATTAGATACAAATCTATTGATAAAGACCTAGGTTTTCCTTGGCATAGGCTTCAAATTCAGTGAAACCACCAACATGTGTTTGGTCTACAAAAATTTGTGGAACAGTCGGGCAAGGTTTACCGGCAGACTGCTCTAAATCAGCTTTACTGATACCTTCTTTATTTATATCAATATAGCGATATTTGAAGTCATCACGCTCGTTCATTAGCTTTTCAGCAACGTTTTTTGCACGAACACAAAAAGGGCAGCCTTCACGGCCAAAAATAACTGTTAGCATATCGTTCTCCTCAATTTTATTTATCACTATCTTAACTAACTGATAGAAAATAAACAGTGCAAAAAAGCGATTAGTCTGTTCGATTTACTCGTTTTTAATTCGCATGTATTTTCGCGCGTACTGAAATACCAAGCTGACTTGAATAACCCATTAAGCGTGAAGAGATCTGTAAATATTCATCAATCACATAATAAGTAGAAAAAGCATTTATTTTATAGTTAGTCTGGATTTGTCGGTCGCTAAGTACAATCGGAGAGTTCAAATTTTAGTTCTTTATAAACTTATTGACCTTTTTTCACATTGATAATCTACAGCAATACCGATGGCGTTAGTATCTATACCTGTAATAGCGCTTTGCAAATTAGGCATGCTGTAGCGAAAAATACTGAACCAAGGAACAAAGAACCACTTTAGTATTGCTTGCGTTAAGCAAATTGCGCTACTGAAATACAGTCACTGCTGTGCTAACTAGGCCTATTAAAAGCAATTGGCCACTATACTGCGTCTTAATTTTACTTAAGCTCCAAAAAACAGTTGTTAGTTACATTTTTATAGTTGAATTAATCAGCTTAGCCCTTAGGTCTGTTTATAAGATAGTTAAAAGTTGTAAATTCTAATGTAAGGAGCACAGATATATAAATACAGAACTTAAACCTGCAATGAAAATGCCAGAGTTAATAGTTAACGATATTGATGATAACGCGGTTGATATCACTAAGCGAGAAACGGATTTACCGTGGAAGATGCTTGTTGTTTATCGAGGAAAGCACTGTCCTTTATGTACTAAACAGCTTAATGAACTTGCAACCATGAAAGATGATTTCACGACTGCAGGAGTCGAGCTAAGTGCAGTCAGTGGCGATAGTGGTGAGCAACTTAAAAAGCACCTTGAACAGCTTGATGTTAACTTCCCTTTATATAGCGGTTTAACGCTTAAGCAAATGACAGAGCTGGGTGTTTATATCAGTGAGCCGCGTAATGAGAACGAAACGGATCATCCATTTTCAGAGCCGATGATTATTGTACTCAATGAACAAAATCAAGTGCATATTCTCGACAGATCAAATGCGCCATTTTCACGCCCAGATTTAAATAGCTTGTTGTCGGGTATTAATTATATCCGCGATAATGATTATCCAATCCGCGGCACATTGGATAAATAGGCGTATTTCGCCACGCATAATTAATGCGTGGCGAAATGTTTTTATGATTTTTTAATTTATTTACTTGAAAACAATTTTACCGTCCATATATAGTTAAGTGAGGACGCCTGATGGGTCCCAAACAAAACTAAAGTAATTGAAAATTATATTATTAATTAACTTTGTCTGTACTTGTTCAACCGAAAAGTAAAGACAAAATATCGCTTAAATAAGAGGATATTATTATGCGTACAGTAGATTTATCACCCCTTTATCGTTCATTTATTGGCTTTGATCATTTAGCATCTTTAATGGATGCAGCAGCTCGCACTGACAAGCAGCCAAGTTTTCCTCCGTATAACATCGAAGCGCTCGATAAAGACAAATATTGTATTACTATGGCCGTTGCAGGCTTTAGTGACAATGAGCTGACCATTGAGTCAGAAAACAATACTTTAAAAGTTGCCGGCGTGAAGGCTGACAAAACTGAAGATAATGAACGTAAGTTTATTCATCAAGGTATTGCAGAGCGCAATTTCGAACGCAAATTCCAGCTAGGCGACCATGTAAAAGTGTTGGGCGCAGATCTTGCCAATGGATTGCTGAGTATTGAACTCCAACGTGAGATACCAGAAGCACTTAAGCCACGTAAAATAGAAATTGGCAGTGGTAACTTGCTAGAAGGTGAATAAACCTTCGTATTTTCCCTGATTATTTGTTGTTTTAGCCGCCTCATTGAGGCGGCTTTTTATTGCAGGTGCAGTAATAAATATCGTTTATAAGCTTTCAATATTATCTAGGCACCACTTAGCGCGCTTTAAAATAGCCTGTTGTTGATGCTTATCTTGTTTGTACCAATTTTTATAAATCATACCAATACGCGGGTTGTTAGTTAGTTGCTGCTCATGGCGTAACATAAACTGCCAATACAAACTGTTAAATGGGCAAGCGCTGTCTTCACTTTTTTGTTTTACATTGTAATGGCAGCTTTTACAGTAATCGCTCATTTTATTTATGTAGTTACCACTGGCTGCATAAGGTTTGGTTGCAATAATTCCGCCATCAGCGAATTGGCTCATGCCACGCGTATTGGGCATTTCAACCCACTCAATGGCATCAATGTATATGCCCAGATACCATTCATCGACTTGTTTTGGATCAATAGCGGTTAGTAAACAAAAGTTGCCGGTAATCATCAATCGTTGAATGTGGTGTGCGTAAGCGGTCTCCAAGCTTTGTTTTATAGCATGCTTCATGCAATTCATTTTTGTTTTTGCGTGCCAAAAATAATCGGGGAGTTTATTGTTTGCTGTAAGATAATTTTTATCGGCGTAATCAGGCATATGTTGCCAGTAAATACCTCGGACAAACTCTCGCCATCCAATAATCTGACGAATAAAGCCTTCTACTTGCGCAATATCGATGTCATCAGGACGAGATGTAAACTCTTCAAGCACCCGACTAACAACTTGCATTGGATGCAACATTTTACTGTTAAGTGCAAACGATAGACGACTATGGTAAAGCGTCCATTGTTCGTTGCTTTGGCAGGTCATCGCGTCTTGAAACTGGCCAAACAGTGGCAAAAGGTGCTTACAAAAGTGATTAAGTAAGCTTTTTGCTTGGCTGCGAGTGGTTGGCCAAATTAAGTTATTTGGGCATTCCCCCATGGTTTCAATAGCGTGCTTTTTAATACGTTTTATAATAGTGGCAACATTGTTATCAAAACATTTGGCGGCGGGGATCGCTGCAATATCTGATTTTTTAAGTTTATTTCTGTTTTGTTTATCAAAATTCCACTGGCCGCCTTGAGGCGTATCATCTTGCATTAGTATATTAAAACGCTTGCGCATGGCTCGATAAAAAAACTCCATTTTAACTGCTTGGTCTTTTTTGAAATGATGTTTAATGTCGGTAAAAGGCAGTAAAAAGTGTTCTGTATCGTGGGCCGTAACGGTGTAGTTACTATTTTTAGCAAACTCCGCAAGCTGGGATTTTAACCGATATTCGTCAGGATATTGGTATTCGATATTATTACACTGATAATGCTTGGCTAAACGATTAAGTAAATCAGGCAGCGAGTTATCGTTTTTTGTGTCATCTAAGGTGAGGTGTAAAACATTAAACTTCGCTTTTTGTAGAGCATTCGCAAAATCTTCCATGGCTTTAAAAAAAGCGGCCACTTTTTGTATATGATGTTTTACATAGTTAGCTTCTTGATGAAGCTCACTAATAACATAAAGTACATCATCCTGAGAGTGCTGCTTAAGCCAGCTGTGATTGGCGTTGAGCTGATCGCCTAAAACTAAACGTAAAGTAGTGTATTTCAAAATAGCCGCCCAAATTTAATTACTACGAATTGTTTAGGAAGTCCGATCGCACTTATTTCATTTTTCCGGTATAAAGGAGTTGATAGCTAATGGAGTGCTGATTTGTGAATACCAATAAACTTTATTTACTCACTGCCCGAACGGCAACTTGCCTATTTGCTGGAACTGTTACGTTTTTGTCAGAGCCAGTACACGCGTCGGTATACAAATGTGAAAAAGAAGGTGTGGTCGAGTTTAGCCAGTTCCCGTGTGGTAAAGATGCAGAACTCATTACCATCAAAGAGCAAAACCCCAGCGTGCCAGGTAACATTATTACTCATAGTCAAAATAACCAAACGCAAAATGGCAGTGTGGATACGTACATACGTATTAAGAAAATTAATGCAAAAATACAAGAGCATCAAAATAAAGTAGATACTTACACTGAGCAAATGAATAATGAAATTGCGACGTTAAAAAATCAATCCGACGCACAATTAAATAATCTGACAGGGGCAAAAAAAGAAACCGCTATTGCTAACCAAATGGCTTCTGTGGCAGAGCGTTATAATTCGTTAATTGAGCGTGAGCAACGTGATGTAGACCGCTTAATCAAAGAAAAGCAACGCCTAGAAATGAATACACAATCTGTATCTCTCTCCCCAAAAAACCAGCAAAGCCAAGAGATTGATTCGTTTATTCGTACTCAACAAATTACGCGTGAAATACAACAGCACCAATCAAAAATAGATACCTATCAAGCGCAAATGAGCCGCGAAATTGAAAGTCTTGAACAGCAAGCCAATGAATCGCCTAGTAATTTAGTAGATGCCACATTTGACAATTCATTATCACGAAAAATGAGTGCAGTGACTGCAAAGTTTAACACCTTAATTGATGTTGAACAGCGTCAAATAGACCGCCTCCAAAACGAACAAAGCAGTATCAAATAGCTCAATAGTAATAATAAACACCTGCATCAACAGCTATGCAGGTGCGCCGTGCGATCCCTTATGGCAATGACATTTGTCTGCGAGAATAGATAGCGGCTCACTACACTATTAAAAAACCGCATAACATACTGCCATCCTTGTTGTTCTGCTTGACTAAAGTCTCGACCTAAATGAATTTTTAAGGTTGTCATGAATGCTGAGCATAGTGTGGGTACGTCTTGCTCAGCCAGTTTAAGTTTGGCAAGAATATTGGCGTGGTGCTCTATGAAGGGTATAACATTCGGGGGGGTATCTAAATGCATAATAGTACGCTCTAGTGCACAATAGAGTAAGTAACTACGTTCATTTATTTGCTCGCCACTAGGGTATTGTAACGACAAAGGCTGGCGTGTAAGTTGATTATAGAAAGTGATAGCAAAACAGTGAAAGTTAGGCTTCAAGGTCGCGATACTGCGTTTTAAAAGAGTGTGATGATATCTGTTCATGATAATGAAAAACCTCTAAAAAATAACGACTGTCTCGAACTGTTATGGCTGAATCTGATTTGAGTATAGTTCAGCCTTGTGTTTTTACATTAAATTAGCGTGTGTTTATTGATTTTCGATTAATGTTCATGCGTATGTAAACTTCACTGCTACGACCATTTTCGCTATATTTTATTCCTATTAACTTTAATTCTAGAGCTTATAAATAGTGCAGCTTAAATGGCTATTACAATGATATTTATTGTGTAGTTTTTGGTTGCTAATTACGCTAAGCACCTTTATAATAGCCGCCATTGATTAGTAACCTTAGTGTATTACTTATTATTAAGTTATAAGTTGGATGCGAGCTAGGGATTAGTACTAATAAATGTGATATTAGTTTTATTACTGATATTTTTGGCGCGGGATGGAGCAGTCTGGTAGCTCGTCGGGCTCATAACCCGAAGGTCGTTGGTTCAAATCCGGCTCCCGCAACCAATCTTTTGTAAGTAGATTTAACTTACAGGTTTAAGTCGCGCATTCTAAGTAATGCGCGTTTTGCGTTTAGGCTTTGAATAGCTTATTTGGTCGCTAAGCGACTCGCAGCCAAGCTTGGCCTAAGGCCACACAGTTTTTATGCTTTAGGTGTGACGCCCCGCTTGGTACGGGGCGTTGTTGTATCTGCGCCACTTGGTTTTCACCAAGTAATAAGCGATGTATTTAGGGCTATAAGCCCTTTTTTTGTTTGTATGGAGAATTTTCGTGACAAAACTTGAGCAAGATTTATTAACCATGCTTTCGCCAGCAGTTGAAATGTTAGGCTTTGAACTGCATGGTCTTGAGTTTGTACAAGCGGGTCGCCATTCTACGCTTAGGGTCTACATTGATCATGATGCGGGGATTTCGGTTGACAATTGCGCAGATGCAAGCCGTCAAGTAAGTGCTATTTTAGATGTCGAAGACCCAATTACAAATGAATATGATTTGGAAGTGTCCTCTCCTGGTGTTGATCGTCCATTATTCAAACAAGATCACTACGAGAAGGCACAGGGAGAAGAAGTACGCGTGCGTACTAAGCTTCCACAAGATGGTCGTCGTAATTTTAAAGGCGATTTAGTAGCAGTTAGCAGTGATATGATTACACTTTCAGTAGATGGTTCTGAGCAGTTAATTATGCTTAGTAATATTGAACGTGCGAACATCATCGCAAAGTTTTAATTCGAGTGCGAAGGAATAGGGCAAGCGAGGCATAACCCATGGCAAAAGAGATATTATTGGTTGCTGAAGCCGTTTCCAATGAGAAAGCGGTTCCAAAAGAAAAGATTTTTGAAGCATTAGAGTTCGCACTAGCGACAGCGACAAAGAAAAAGCACGATGGTGACATTGAAGTACGTGTAGCAATCGACCGTAAAACCGGTGATTACGACACTTACCGTCGTTGGCAGATTGCCGAGATTTTAGAAGATGGTTCATTAGAAAACCCTTACAGCGAAATTACCTTAGAAGCGGCACAAGTTGAAGAACCTGACCTGCAAATGGGCGATTATGTTGAAGAGCAAATTGAATCAATTAAGTTTGACCGTATTACTACGCAAATGGCTAAGCAAGTTATCGTACAAAAGGTACGTGAGGCTGAGCGCGCACTAGTAGTCGAAGCGTATAAAGATCAACAAGGTGAGTTAGTAACAGGTGTGGTTAAAAAAGCCACGCGTGATGCAATCGTACTTGATTTAGGTAACAACGCTGAGGCGGTTATTTATCGTGACGATATGTTACCGCGTGAAAACTTCCGCCCAGGTGATCGTATTCGTGGTTTACTTTATGAAGTAAAACCAGAAGCACGTGGTGCACAGTTATTTGTAACGCGTTCTAAGCCAGAAATGTTAATGGAGTTATTCCGCATTGAGGTGCCAGAGATTGGCGAAGAAATGATTGAACTTCGTGCAGCTGCACGTGATCCAGGATCTCGCGCTAAAATCGCTGTTAAATCTAACGACAAACGTATTGATCCTGTTGGAGCGTGTGTTGGTATGCGTGGCGCACGTGTTCAAGCTGTTTCATCAGAGCTTGGCGGCGAACGTGTTGATATCGTTTTATACGATGATAACCCTGCGCAGTTTGTTATTAATTCAATGGCGCCTGCTGAAGTTGCATCAATCGTAATGGATGAAGACACTCACTCAATGGATATCGCAGTAGAAGCCGATAACTTAGCACAAGCGATTGGTCGAAATGGTCAAAATGTACGTCTTGCTAGTCAGTTAACTGGTTGGGAATTGAACGTCATGACTGTTGAAGACATGCGTACTAAAAACGAAGCTGAATCAGATAAGTTAATTAACTTATTCACTCAATATCTAGATATTGATGATGAGTTTGCATCACTACTAATTAACGAAGGTTTCTCAACCCTTGAAGAAGTAGCATATGTACCAGCCTCTGAGTTTTTAGAAATTGATGGTTTAGATGAAGAAACTGTGGACGCACTTCGTTCACGCGCTAAAGACGCATTAACGACTAAAGCACTTAAAGATGAAGAAAGCTTAGATGGTGTAGAACCAGCTGAAGACTTACTTACGCTTGAAGGCTTAGAGCGTCATTTAGCATTTGTTATGGCCAGTAAAGGGGTTATAACGTTAGAAGATTTAGCCGAACAAGGCATAGATGAATTAGTGGATATTACAGAGCTTTCTTCAGAGAAAGCTGGTGAGCTTATCATGGCTGCACGTAATATTTGTTGGTTTGCAGACGAGTAATTTATTAACGGAGGTATAATACACCATGGCAGAAGTAAACGTTGAAAAACTAGCCGGAGATATAGGTACAACTGTTGATAAATTGCTACAGCAGTTTTCACAAGCCGGTATTACCAAACAAGCTGGTGATAATGTTACTGAAACTGAAAAAGCGACATTACTTGATCACTTAAGTAAATCACACGGTGGCACGGGTTCTGATGGCCCTGCACGTATGACCTTACAGCGTAAGAGCAAAAGCACACTAAGTGTAACCGGCTCTACCGGTAAAGCGAAAGCGGTACAAGTTGAAGTGCGTAAAACCCGCACTTACGTTAAAAAAAGCGCTCTTGAGCAACAGCAAGAACAAGAACGCTTAGCCGCTGAAGAAGCAGCACATCGTGCTGAACAAGAGCAAGCAGCAAAAGAAGCTGCTGAGCTTAAAGCCAAACAAGACGCTGAACGTAAAGCCAAAGAAGAAGCTGATCGTAAAGCGAAAGAAGAAGCTAAACGAAAAGCTGATGCTGAACGTTTAGCGAAACAACAGCAGATGACCCCTGAGCAAAGTGCTAAGTCTGAGAAAGATCGCATCGAAGCTGAGCGTCTGCAAAAAGAAGCAGAAGAGGCCGCATTGAATAAAGCTGAAGAAGAAGCGAAACGTCAAGCAGAAGAGGCAAGAAAGCTAGCTGAAGAGAACTCAGTACGCTGGAAGAAAGAAGAAGAAGAACGTAAGAAACGTGAAGAAACCGCGGATCACCATCTTACGACTTCAACTTACGCACGTGAAGCAGAAGATGTTGCTGATGCGCGTGATGAGCAAGGTTCACGCCGTGCGAAGAAAAAGAAAAAAGCACCAGGAAAGGATCGGTTCGCTGGTTCTAAGGGAAAAAAAGGTAAGCTTAAAGCTCCTACATCACTACAGCATGGCTTCCAAAAGCCAACTGCGGATGTGAAAAATGAAGTACGCATTAGCGAAACAATCACAGTAGCTGAGCTTGCATCACGCATGGCCATTAAAGGCGCTGAAGTTGTCAAAACAATGATGAAAATGGGTGACATGGTTACTATTAACCAAGTGATAGACCAAGAAACTGCGCAACTTGTTGCAGAGGAAATGGGTCACAAGGTTATCATTGTTAATGAAAACGAATTAGAGCAAACAGTACTGAACGACCGTCATGAAGATGGCAAATCTGAACCACGTGCTCCTGTTGTTACTGTAATGGGTCACGTTGACCATGGTAAAACATCAACACTTGATTATATTCGTGAAGCAAAAGTAGCATCAGGCGAAGCCGGTGGTATTACTCAGCATATTGGTGCATACCACGTTGACACTAACGGCCACATGATCACGTTCTTAGATACCCCTGGTCATGCTGCGTTTACTTCAATGCGTGCACGTGGTGCGAAAGCAACTGATATCGTAATCCTAGTCGTTGCAGCAGATGATGGCGTAATGCCACAAACTAAAGAAGCGGTACAGCATGCTCGCGCAGCTGGCGTTCCTTTAATTATTGCTGTTAACAAAATGGATAAAGAAGGCGCAGATCCAGATCGCGTTAAAAACGAGTTATCTCAATTTGACGTTATTCCTGAAGACTGGGGCGGTGAAACACAATTTGTTCATATCTCTGCAAAAACAGGTTTAGGTATTGATGATTTACTTGAAGCGATAGTAAACCAAGCTGAGTTATTAGAGCTATCAGCTCCTAGTGAAGGTATGGCAGCGGGTGTGGTAATTGAATCTCGCCTTGATAAAGGTCGTGGTCCTGTTGCTTCTGTGCTTGTGCAGTCTGGTACACTAAACCAAGGTGATATCGTACTATGTGGTCTTGAATACGGCCGCGTACGTGCAATGAAAGATGAAAACGGTAAAGACATCAAGTCTGCGGGTCCTTCAATTCCAGTTGAAATTCTAGGTTTGTCAGGTATTCCTGCGGCCGGTGATGAAGCGACTGTTGTTAAGGATGAGCGTAAAGCGCGTGAAGTTGCTTTATATCGCCAAGGTAAATTCCGCGATGTTAAACTTGCTCGTCAGCAAAAAGCGAAACTTGAGAACATGTTTACTAACATGACTGAAGGCGATGTATCTGAAGTTAACATCGTGCTTAAAGCAGACGTTCAAGGTTCAATTGAAGCGATTGCAGATTCACTAACTAAACTCTCTACTGATGAAGTTAAAGTGAAGATTGTTGGCTCTGGTGTTGGTGGTATAACTGAAACAGACGCAACACTTGCTGCAGCGTCTAACGCGATTGTAGTTGGCTTTAACGTTCGTGCTGATGCATCTGCTCGTAAGGTTATCGATACTGAGAACTTAGACCTACGTTACTATGGCGTTATTTACAGCTTGATTGACGAAGTTAAACAGGCAATGTCTGGTATGCTTGCGCCTGAATTCAAACAAGAGATCATTGGTCTTGCTCAAGTACGTGATGTATTTAAGTCACCTAAAATTGGCGCTATCGCTGGTTGTATGGTTACTGAAGGTACTATTAAGCGTAGCGCACCAATTCGTGTACTTCGTGAAAACGTGGTTATTTACGAAGGGGAGCTTGAGTCATTACGTCGCTTTAAAGATGATGTTCAAGACGTTCGTAACGGTATGGAATGTGGTATCGGCGTTAAGAACTACAATGATGTTAAAGTTGGCGACCAAATCGAAGTATTTGAAACAGTTGAAGTACAACGTAGTCTTTAATTGTTAACTTGCTAAACTAATAAATGGGGGCTTAGCCCCCATTTGTGTATCTATTATTTAATTATCTTATTATTATTTTTCAATAAGTTATATTTTTAGGACCAGTACAATGAGAGAGTTTTCTCGCACTGATCGTGTTGCACAGCAAATTCAAAAAGAAATTGCCGTGATTTTACAACGCGAAATTAAAGATCCACGCTTAGGTATGGTGACAGTGTCTGCGGTAGAAGTATCGCGCGACTTATCTTATGCCAAAGTATTTATCACGGTATATAACACCGAAGATGAAAACGCAGCAAAACAAAGTGCCAAAGTACTTAACGAAGCAACCGGTTACATTCGCTCGTTATTAGGCAAGCGTATTCGTGCGCGTATTATGCCAGAGCTTAAATTCACAGTTGATAATTCATTAATGGAAGGGATGCGTATCTCTAACTTAGTGGATTCAGTTATTCGTGAAGATAACGCTAAGCACATTGATGATGAAACAGATAACGAAGAAGGCACAAAAGACTAATGGCTAGGCGCAGTAAAGGTCGCCCAATTGACGGTATTTTATTATTAAATAAGCCAGAAGGCATTACATCTAATAAAGCGTTGCAACAAGCTAAAGGTATTTACTTTGCACAAAAAGCGGGGCACACCGGTGCACTGGATCCGCTGGCGACCGGGATGTTACCAATCTGTTTTGGTGAAGCGACTAAGTTTTCCCAGTTTTTACTCGATATAGATAAAACCTATGTAGTACGGGCTAAGCTAGGTGAACGCACAACTACGTCTGACTCAGAAGGTGAAGTAGTCAGCAGTAAAGAAGTCAATGTCACACACGCGCAGTTAAGCAAGGAAGTGGCTGATTTTTTAGGTGAGTCGGAACAATACCCGTCAATGTACTCAGCACTTAAGTACGAAGGTAAGCCTTTGTATAAGTATGCCCGTGAAGGCATTGAAGTGCCGCGTAAATGCCGAAAAATTAACGTTTATAGTATTACGCTTGATGAGTTTGATGAAGTAAGTAACGAAATACAAATGACCGTACATGTTTCTAAAGGCACGTACATTCGCACTATCGTAGATGATTTAGGTGAAAAGCTAGGTTGTGGTGCGCATGTGATAATGCTTCATCGTAGCGCAGTGGGTCATTATCCAAGCGATAAAATGGTCACTCTTGAGCAGCTTGAAGAAAAGCTACAACAGGCACAAACAGAAGAATTATCACCTTCTGTATATTTAGATACGCTGTTATTGCCAATAGATACAGCATTAGTTGACTTACCAGTGATTGAGATAAGCCATGAACAAGGCCTTGCTTTTAGTCACGGCCAAGCGGTAGTGATAGGTCAGCCACTCCCTGATGGGCCTGTTAAGGTTATGGCTGCGGGTACTTTTATTGGCACTGGTGAAAAAAACCGTGATGGCCACTTAAAGTCAAAGCGTGGCTTATCTAACCAATTACCAGAAAACTCATAAAGTTTAACTTGTAGTTATGCTGTAAGCTGGTAAAATGCGCACGCTTAATCGTTTTGGCTGAATTAGTGATCGGCTAAAGCACCTTTTAAATTTATTTTTGGAGTTACTATGTCACTAAGCAATCAAGAAAAAATCGATATCATCGCAAAATTCGCACGTGCAGAAGGCGACACTGGTTCACCTGAAGTACAAGTTGCACTTTTAACTTTTGATATCAACAAGCTTCAAGGTCACTTTGCTGATCACAAGCATGACTTCCACTCTCGTCGTGGTCTGCTTCGTAAAGTAAGCACTCGTCGTAAATTGCTTGATTACCTTAAAGGTAAAGATATCTCGCGTTATACTGCGTTAATCAAAGAACTTGGCCTACGTCGCTAAGCAATTGATTATCAAAAAAGGAGCTTTTTAGCTCCTTTTTTTGTGCCTGTAGTTTAATCTAAGCTCTTCAAAACATGTGATAATCTCTCTCTAATTTGCGGTTACAACCGCTGCATATTAGTCACTCTTTTTATTAAATGCTGGACTCGCATTTTTACGTCGCTTTGGTATATACTATGCGCGTAGATAAAAAGGTTTATCTACGTTTATTCACATCATTGCCAATTGTAGTACTTAATTGATTTCCAACTGAATACAATTATGTACTGTAATTGGTACTTTGATGAAAAATTTAGAACATTTAAAAATCATTTAAGGACATTTTAAGTGCAAGCAATTATTAAAGAATTTCAACTAGGTCAGCACACTGTAACCCTAGAAACTGGTGCAATCGCTCGTCAAGCAGACGGCGCTGTACTTGCAAGTATTGGCGACACTTCAGTATTAGTTACTGTTGTTGGTAAGCGTGAAGCACAACCTGGTCAAGACTTTTTCCCACTAACAGTTAACTACCAAGAGCGTATGTACGCTGCAGGTCGTATTCCTGGTGGCTTCTTAAAACGTGAAGGTCGTCCTAACGACGGTGAAACACTTATCGCACGTCTTATTGACCGTCCAATTCGTCCACTTTTCCCAAATGGTTTCGTAAACGAAGTACAAGTTATTGCTACTGTTGTTTCTGTTAATCCTGAAATTCAACCGGATATGGTTGCGATGATTGGTACTTCAGCGGCACTTGCCATCTCTGGTATTCCATTTAGCGGTCCAATTGGTGCATCACGTGTTGGTTACATCGACGGTGAATATGTACTTAACCCAACACTAAAAGAGCTTGAAGAAAGCCAACTTGATTTAGTTGTTGCGGGTACTGATAACGCAGTGCTAATGGTTGAGTCAGAAGCAGACGTACTTGCTGAAGACGTAATGCTAGGTGCGGTTGTTTATGGTCATGAGCAATCTCAGTCTATCATCAACGCTATCAACGAATTTAAAGCAGAAGCTGGCAAACCTACATGGGATTGGACTGCTCCTGAGAAAAACGTATCTCTAGAAGAGAAAGTTGCATCTTTAGCTGCAGATAAAGTAGGCGAAGCTTACCGCATCACTGATAAAGTAGCACGTAAAGAAGCATTAGGCGCAGCGAAAGACGTTGTTGTTGAAGCATTAACGAGCGAACTTGCTGAAGGCGAGTCTTTAGACAAGCAAGAAGTAGGCAAAGTATTTGGCTCTCTTGAGAAGAGAATCGTTCGTGGCCGTATCGCCGCTGGCGAAAAGCGTATCGATGGACGTGAACCAGATATGATCCGCGCACTTGACGTAATGACCGGTGTATTACCGCGTACTCATGGTTCAGCTATCTTTACCCGTGGTGAAACTCAAGCATTAGTTACGGCTACACTAGGTACAGAACGTGATTCACAGTTAATCGACGATTTAACTGGCACGCATAAAAACCACTTTATGCTTAACTACAACTTCCCTCCGTTCTGCGTAGGCGAAACTGGTTTTGTTGGTTCTCCTAAGCGTCGCGAAATTGGTCACGGTAACCTGGCTAAGCGTGGTATTTCTGCTGTAATGCCAACATTGACTGAATTCCCATATTCAATCCGTGTAGTATCTGAAATCACTGAATCAAACGGTTCATCTTCAATGGCGTCAGTATGTGGTACTTCACTTGCACTTATGAATGCAGGTGTACCAATCAAAGCTTCTGTTGCAGGTATCGCTATGGGTCTAGTTAAAGAAGACGAGAAGTTCGTTGTTCTTTCTGACATTTTAGGTGATGAAGATCACTTAGGTGACATGGACTTTAAAGTTGCGGGTACTTCAAACGGTATTACAGCTCTACAGATGGATATCAAAATTGAAGGTATCACTCAAGAGATCATGCAGATTGCCCTTAAACAAGCAAAAGCTGCACGTTTACACATCTTAGGTGTAATGGACGAAGCAATTTCAGCGCCGTCTGAAGAGCTTTCTATGTTTGCTCCACGCATCTATACGATGAAAATACCACAGAAGAAAATCGCTGAAGTTATTGGTAAAGGCGGCGCAACTATTCGTCAGCTTACTGAAGAAACAGGTACTACGATTGAAATTGGTGATGATGGCACAATTAAAATTGCCGCTACAGATGGCGAAAGTGCAGCTAATGCAATTAGCCGTATTGAGCAATTAACTGCTGAACTTGAAGTAGGTACTATCTACGAAGGTAAAGTTGTACGTATTGTTGATTTCGGTGCGTTTGTAAACATTCTTCCTGGTAAAGATGGTTTAGTACATATTTCTCAAATTAGTACTGAGCGCGTTAATAACGTGGCTGATCACCTTTCTGAAGGTCAAGAAGTTAAAGTTAAAGTACTAGAAGTAGATCGCCAAGGCCGTGTACGTCTAAGTATTAAAGAAGCAATGGAGTCAGCACCTGCGGCTGATGAGTCTAGCGACGCATAATTGTTGATATTTAATCCAGTTATTTACTGGATACTGTAAAAAGGGGCTGTTTAGCCCTTTTTTTTTGTGCTTTAATGAAACCTCTTTATATACGTCTTGTCTATATTGCTTACTTTTCAGGTATTAAGGATTTTAATGATTTTTAAACATTTAGCCTTGGCATCGTTTGCTATTTTGTCTTTAAGCGCTTGCCAAGCTACATCAGATGCACAACCCGCACCGATTGTTAATGTGCCTTTTACCGCACCATTATCGTCTGATTTTCGAAGCGAAATAGCCATTGCCCGCTATTCAGAATTACTTAATCGCGCTGATTTAACGTCCGATCAGCAAGCCAAGCTTTATTATGACCGTGGTGTATTATTTGACAGTTTAGGTATGACGACGTTAGCTCGTATTGACTTTAATCGTGCAGTTAAAATGAAGCCTGACTTATCTGAAGTGTATAATTTTTTAGGCACACACCAAACACTAATGCAGCAGTATGGAAAAGCCTATGAGTTTTTTGATTCGGCACTAGAGCTTAACGATAAGCATGAGTACACTTATCTTAGCAGAGGGATCGCGCTTTATTATGGCGACCGTCCACGTTTAGCTGCTGCTGACTTTAGTGAATTTTTAGCACGATCTCCTAACGATGTATACCGTATTTTATGGTTATATTTAGCGCAAGCAGAAGATGATCAGATGCAAGCGCTCGGTGACTTAAAATCTAATGCACAAGGGCTTGATGAAAGCCAATGGGCTTACCAATTAATAGCTTTGTACGCTGGTGATATCGATGAAGACACTTTTTTAAACAGCATAAGTGAAGGTGTAAGCTCAGAAAAAGAGTACGCTCAGCGCTTATGCGAAGCCTATTTTTATTTAGCGAAGCAGCATCAAGCCGAAGGTAACACTAATCTTGCCGCTGATTATTTTCGCTTAGCACTTTCGACCAATGTTCATGAATTTCTTGAGTACAAATACGCTCGGTTAGAGCTGGAGATAATGGCAGGTGAAGACGCCAGTTAATGCGTTAAAAGTTGCTCTTTGTTGTTTGGGTTTGTTATGTATAGCAGGCTCAAGCAATCATTATTTTAAGTTGGCTTTTTATCATAGCCAGCTGCAATCGCGAACTACAACACAAAGTTACTTTCAATTTCCTGGGCGTTATTTAAGCCACCTTAATGATGTAAACGATGACAGCCTGTTTGAACTTGTTACTTTGGGTGTTCATGATGCAACGTTTCATTGGTCGTTACGACTACTTGAGAAAGACTATGTAAAACGTGCTAAACGTTACTGGGAAAGTACTGTTGTCACACAAAAACCACCACAGCGTCTGCAATTAGCTGAGCAACTCCTGCGTTTAAAGCAATGGCCTGATATGGCCGCGCTTGCCAAGCAATCATTAATTCCTAACAGTACTGAACTTGAAATCATTAAACTGCATCTTGGGGTACTACCAAGAGAAATTAGTTCTCAGTTTGCCAAAGAATATTCTTTTTTACTAAATGCCCAGCAAGCCAAAGCCAGCTTAAAGTGTCGCTTTAATGTGTTATTAATGAGCGATCACTTGCAAGGTTTAGAGGTGCTTAATACGTATAAAACACGTTACCAGCAGCAACCAGAGCCAAGCGAGGGTAGCTTTTGTTTGTCAGCGCCGGTTTATCTTGGTAAAAAAATTAGCTGTAATAATAATCCAAAGCAGCGTGCATATTGTCAGTGGCGGCCTTTTTTTGAAAAGACCCGCTTAGCGGAAGGTTTTGACTTTATTGTGATGATGCCGCGTAAAGGCACCGCAAGTGTGCAAAGTGGTATTATGCACTTAAGTTCAAATAGTCATTATGGGGTATTTTTGCATGAGCTTATGCATTTCAGTGGTTTTGAAGATGAGTACCCACTACCAATTGCTAAACAACAATGGTTATGTGGGTTAGCGGGGAGAGTCGCGCCTAATCTCTTTATTAGCCATGGTAATCCACCACCAGAAGGGTGGCATCTTAGTCAGGCATGCAACCAAGCTGGGAAGGCTTATAAACCGGCTAAAAACTTTTCGATTATGCAGTATCAACAGCAACCTTTGTCGGCAGAATACAGACGTTTATGGCAGCAACAAGTTGATGATTTATCAGTTAAACCGCTTAGATATACTGATTTATTTAGCCGTTTTTCTGAGGCAGATAGAGGCATCAACAATATGATAAATAAAAACCTGAGTGAATAATTCTGTAAACAATCTGAATTTAATGTGAAGGGTGCTTAAAATTACAGCGAATAGGCCCTGCTACTATAGACAAAATGCCCTCTGATCAGTATAACTATATCCTTATAAAGCGTTTTTTAAAGTGAATTAAAACCATTCCATATGACCAGTACACAACTAAAATTAACTAGCAGCGTATTGATATTCTTATGACTCTAAAAGGTTCCTCATTATGACTTTGCTCTGGATACCCTTGCTATCCTTGATAGGCAGTGTTATTTCCTCATGCACCAGTAAGCTATCGCGTAATAAAAGTACCGGGCTAACTATGTTGGCGCCGTTATTAGCATTAGCTATTGCGTTATACCATACTCCCGCCATTTTTGATGGTGAAGTGATCCGTTATACCATGCAATGGATCCCTGCTCTGGGCATAGAAATAGCATTTCGACTCGACGGCTTAACCTTATTGTTTCTGTACATGATCCTTGGGATTGGTATTTTAGTAATATTTTACTCGCGTTATTATTTAAGTAATGATGACTCAATGGCAAAGCTATTTTGCTATTTAATGCTGTTTATGACCGCGATGATCGGCATTGTGATGTCTAACAATGTGATTCAGCTTTGGTTATTTTGGGAATTAACCAGTATCAGCTCGTTTTTACTCATCAGTTATTGGTGGCACAAATCTGAAGCTCGCAAGGGCGCGCGTATGGCGCTGGCAATCACCGGCGCTGGCGGTCTAGCGCTACTTGGTGGTTTGCTGTTACTTGGTGATATAGTTGGTAGCTACAACCTTGATGTTATTTTAGCCAGCAAAGCACTTATCCAATCCCATGACTTATACGAGCTTGCTCTGGTATTAGTATTGTTGGGTGCTTTTACTAAGTCAGCGCAATTTCCTTTTCACTTTTGGTTACCTCATGCGATGGCCGCACCGACACCTGTTAGTGCTTACTTACACTCTGCCACAATGGTAAAAGCAGGTATCTTTTTACTGGCGCGGATGTATCCGGCACTGGCCGGCACTGAAATTTGGTTTTTATTAGTGGCCTTAACGGGTCTGGCTACCTTATTAGTGGGTGCCTATATTGCCTTATTTAAACACGACTTGAAGGGATTACTCGCGTATTCGACCATCAGTCATTTAGGGTTAATTACTTTATTACTTGGTTTAGACACCGAACTTGCCACTGTTGCGGCGATATTCCATATTATTAATCATGCCACGTTTAAAGCGTCGTTATTTATGGCAACGGGTATTATTGACCATGAAACTGGTACCCGCGATATGCGTAAACTTAACGGTATGTGGCGATTTATGCCTTATACCGCAACGCTTGCTATGGTGGCGGCCGCGGCTATGGCTGGCGTACCATTATTAAATGGTTTCTTATCAAAAGAAATGTTTTTTGCCGAAACGCTGCATCAGCAAGTACTTGGTTCAATGTCGTGGTTAATTCCGGTATTAGCGACCGTTGCGGGTGCATTAGCGGTGGCTTATTCTGCGCGCTTTATTCACGACGTATTCTTTAACGGCGACCCAATAGATCTTCCTAAGCAGCCTCATGAGCCGCCGCGTTATATGCGTGTACCAATCGAAATATTAGTGGTGTTGTGTATTTTAGTGGGTATCTTCCCAGGTTTTGCTGTGAGTGACATTTTAGCTGCCGCCTCACTTGCGGTACTTGGTGAAAGTAAACCAGAATATACATTATCAGTGTGGCATGGTTTTAATTTACCGCTAATGATGAGCTTGATTGCTACGTGCTGCGGGTTATTGATTTACGTGCAGCGTAAACATTTGTTTAAGTTTCAGGCATCACTTCCTAATTTTAATGCTAAGAAAAGTTTTGAGAAAGGCTTATATGCACTTATTCATTGGTGCCAAGGTAAAGTTAAGCATATTGAAAATGGCTCGCTACAACGTTATTTATTTTTAATGTTGTTAGTGGTGTTATTTGCAGCAGGTTGGCCGTTATTTGAAATGCATCAGCTAGCTGGAAGAAGCGAATTAACCCCTGTCGATTTTCATAATGCGATTGGCGCAGGCTTATTGATCATTGGTGCATTTGCGACCGTTATTTGGCATCGTGCCAGAATGATTTCGTTATTAATGATCTCTATTGTTGGTTTAATGGTATCGATTGTGTTTACCCGTTTTTCAGCACCTGACTTAGCCCTGACTCAGTTAACCGTTGAAGTAGTTACCGTTATTTTACTTATGTTGGCACTGTTCTTTTTACCACAGCGTACACCCAAAGAGTCGAGCTCGTTACGCATGCTACGTGACATCGGCTTTTCTGGAGCGATTGGTGTAGTCGTAGCCAGTATTTGCTATGCGTTATTAACGCGTCCGCTTGAGTCAATTTCACAGTTTTTTGTTGCTAACGCTAAAACCGGCGGCGGAGGTACTAACGTGGTAAACGTTATCCTTGTTGACTTTAGGGGATTTGATACCTTGGGCGAAATTACCGTACTAGGTATAGCCGCATTAGGTATTTATAAGTTACTGGTGAAATTACCGTTATTTATGCCGGGCAGTGACGGAGAAGGGCGTCCTTGGGCGCGTGAGCGTCATCCTATATTGCTTGCTAGTATCTCGCAGAGTTTACTGCCGTTGGCACTATTAGTGTCTGCCTATATATTCTTACGGGGTCATAATTTACCCGGCGGTGGCTTTATTGCAGGACTGGTGACATCTATTGCCTTTATTTTACAGTATATGGCACATGGCTCTATTTGGATTTCAGAGCGCTTTGATGTGAACTACCGTAAAATTATTGCTTCGGGCATCGCTATTGCCCTGTTTACAGGCGTTGGTAGTTGGTTCTTCGATAAACCATTTTTAACCACTTGGTTTGATTATTTTGCAATTCCATGGATTGGTAAAACCGAACTTGCCAGTGCCATTGTGTTTGATTTAGGTGTGTACTTAACGGTTGTTGGTGCAACCTTGATGATCTTAGCGACGCTCGGTAAGTTAACAGCCGAGACACCCAAGCAAGAGGTAAATATTTAATGGAAGTATTGTATGCATCCTGTGTTGGGGTATTAGTTGCGTGTGGTATTTATTTAATTTTACGCGCACGAACTTTTCCCGTAGTTTTAGGGCTTACTATGCTCTCTTATGCGGTTAACTTATTTTTGTTTTCTGCTGGGCGCTTAACAATTAACAAAGCTGTGGTACTAGGCACAAACTCCGATTATGCCGATCCGTTACCGCAAGCTTTAGTGTTAACGGCTATCGTTATTGGCTTTGCTATGACCGCTTTTGTAGTGATATTAGCTATTCGTGGTCGAGGTGATTTAGGAAACGACCATGTTGATGGCCATGTGGTTAAGCCTGATAGCAAGGAGTCAAAATGATCCAACATTTAGCTTCATTGCCAATTTTGCTACCGATGTTAGCAGGAATTATTTTACTTTTACCGCCATGTGGTAAAAGCGTCACTATTCGCCGTTATGCGTCAGTGATCATGGCATTAATTACCTTAGCCGCCAGTATATTATTGCTTATTGAAGTCAATAGCAGTGGGGTGGTGGTTTATGCCATAGGTAACTGGAGTGCACCTTTTGGTATTGTACTGGTTGCCGATAAATTAGCGAATCTGCTGGTACTGTTAACCTCTTTTTTAGGTTTAATGGTGGTTTTATATAGTTGTGCGGGTGACGACGAGCAAGGTAGCTTTTTTCATCCTTTAGTGCACTTTTTAGTACTTGGGGTTAATGGCGCATTTTTGACTGGCGACTTATTTAACCTATTTGTATTTTTTGAAGTGTTACTTATTGCTTCTTACGCACTATTAATGCACGCCGGTGATAAACAAAATACTCGTGCAGCGCTCCATTACGTAATACTTAATTTAGTCGGTTCGAGTGTGTTTTTGATTGCCTTAGGTACGCTCTATGGGGTACTTGGTACGCTAAATATTGCTGATATGGCGCAGAAAATGCCGACGCTGACAGGTGATGATATTTTCTTAGCAAAAATTGGTGGCTTGTTATTACTGATTGTTTTTGCTCTCAAAGGGGCGTTATTGCCATTACATTTATGGCTACCTAACACTTATAGTAGTGCTATGCCGGTAGTTGCAGCTTTATTTGCCATTATGACCAAAGTTGGTGTATACGCGATGTTACGTGTGTATACGGTTATTTTTGGTGACGAAGCCGGGTATTTATCGCACATGGTACAGCCGTGGCTATGGGGCTTAGCGCTCGCGACCATTATTATTGGTGCGATAGGAGTGTTAGCCAGCCAGGATTTTCGCCGTTTAATTGCAAACTCTGTGATTATTTCAGTCGGTACGTTAGTGGCGTTAATCGCCATTCAAAACGAAACTGCCACAGCGGCCTTATTGTATTATTTAGTGCACTCAACATTAGTTTGCGCGGTGCTATTTTTAATTGCTGATTTAATTTCGCGCCAGCGTGGTAAAGTCAGTGATAGGCTTGTTGCAGGTAGGGCCGTTGCCCAGCCGTTTTTATTGGGTATTTGCTTTTTAGTTGCAGCACTCGCGGTTATTGGTATGCCGCCATTATCAGGCTTTATCGGTAAAATATGGATTTTGAAAACGACCTTAAATAGTGAACAAGCGTTGTGGTTTTGGCCCATCTATTTATTAGCGAGTTTAGCGTTATTGGTGGCGTTATCACGCGCCGGTACTAGTTTGTTTTGGGATCGCACGCAAAAAGGGGGTGATCCACTAGACGGTGTTAATGCACATCCACTGCAAGTGATCGCAATAATTACTTTACTTGCCTGTTCACCTTTAATGGTCGTATTTGCCGGCCCAATTAGTGACTATATGTTAGCGACGGCCGCGCAATTACATGATATTAGTGGTGGTATTAACAACGTATTGCACAGGGGGCAATAAGATGCGTTTAGAGTCTCGTTTTCGTTGGTTGCCTACGCCTTTTCGCAGCGTACTATTGTTTGTTGTGTGGTTATTATTAAATAACAGTGTGTCTCCTGGGCATTTAGTATTAGCGGCCTTTTTTGCGATTACTATTCCGTGGATCACTTTTCCATTTCGTGAGCCACAACCGTTAATTCTTCGTCCAACCTTAGCCCTTAAACAACTAGTTGTAGTACTTTTAGATATTGTTACGGCTAATGTTCAGGTTGCCTTATTGATCATTGGCCCGGTAAAAAAATTGCGACCTGGTTTTGTTAAAATCCCTTTAGATTTGAAGCATGAGATACCTATTACTATTTTGGCAAGTACGGTATCACTCACACCTGGTACAGTGAGCGCTGAAGTGTATCCGATTCATGAGTCACTTGCAGATGATGACTTTACCACACCGCGTTTTTTATTAATTCATGTGCTTGATTTAGCCGATGAAGAAGCGCTCATCAAGGATATAAAAAAACGCTATGAAGCTCCCTTAAAGGAGATTTTCGGATGTTAGAAATCGTCTTTTTAATCGTTTTTTCGATGATAGGTATTTCGCTATTGCTAAATTTATGGCGTTTACTGGTTGGGCCCTCTGTACCCGACCGTATTTTAGCCCTTGATACAATGTATATTAATAGTATTGCGCTAATTATTTTATATGGCATGAGCATGGGCACTGGGCTTTACTTTGAAGCTGCACTACTTATTGCCATGCTAGGCTTTGTCAGTACCGTTGCGTTATGTAAGTATTTACTACGCGGCGACATAATAGAATAAAAGCTGGGGATAACTGATGTTAAGTGAATGGGTAGTTTCAATTTTTTTATTAATCGGTGGCACATTTATTTTAATCGGCTCTATTGGCCTAATTAAAATGCCTGATTTTTTTATGCGTTTGCACGGCCCAACAAAAGCGACCACATTGGGCATGGCAAGCGTATTAATAGCGGCAATGGTTTACTTTAGTAACAGCCAAGATGGGGTGAGTGTCAAAGAGGTTTTGATCTCGATCTTTTTATTGATCACAGCACCAATCAGCGGTTATATGTTAATTAAGTCCGCTATTCATCATAAGCTAAAAGCTAAAGATGGCACTAAAGGTCTTGATAAGATTAAAGACGATTAGTGTTGCGTTGTTTTTACTAACTATATAAAAGCCGAGTGATTAATTTTACTCGGTTTTTTGCTTTTAGGCTCAGATATACAATACAAAAAGCATATTAAGAGCTTATTAAAAGGGGGTAAGTCACGTATCAGTTGTATGTAAGCTCTGCTGTAGAATATATGTAAATGCCTCTTTGTAACTTTCGAATAAATAGCATTTGCTTTAAATTGTTTGGTAATAACCAACCGCTAATACTTAATAACTTCAAATTATTACGCCATTTGGCAACAAAACTGCCTTTTTTAAGATGCCCCCCTCAAACTTTATAATAAAACAATATGAAAACTAACTTTAGTACTTAATATCAGTTGGTTAGAGTATTTATTTGGATTAAAAAAATACCTACTTTTTATATGTTCAGAGTAGGTTTATGCTGATGATGACTAAAAATATTACTTTTGTCGTCTTTCTACAAAGTGTGTGTCTTGTTTATAAGTTTTAACCTATTGATTTATAATGTTTTATATTTTTATCATAAATGGCTGTTGCTAAAAAGCAACATAAGCTCAGTCTATTTGCTTCTGGTTTTATGAAAATCCTAGCTAAGTGATTGTTTTAAATTACTTTTAAAAACATGGCATCGAAGTTGTAATACCTAACCTGTATTTAGCAAAAACATCGTAAAAGGCTTTAAGCCTAATCGCATAACCCAATGAAGGAATTACATGATGAATACATTTAAATCAACGCTGGTATTAATGGCTTTAGCTTCTTCATCAACGGCTTTTGCAGCAACAGATTTTGACACTTTTGACACAGATGGCGATGGCGTAATTAGCCAAGCTGAGGCATCAATTGACAGTGAACTCATGAGTCAGTTTACAGAGCTTGATACCGACCAAAACGGCGAACTGTCAGAAGATGAGTTTTCTAAGGCGTAAGCCTTACAAGGTTTATGCTCTGCGATATTACTTAAATTCTGAGTTGCCAAAGACAACCTAATTAGGCAAGGAGCCTATTAAAGAGAATAACCAGGATGTGGCGAGTACCGCAGAGCAAATTTTTAGTTAAAGCACGGAAATTATTTAAGGATTAAATTATGATAAAGCTGCAATCTATTCTTGTACTTACAGCCTTGGTTTCATCATCAGTCGTATTTGCAAACACTGATTTTGAGACACCTAATTTAGACGATAATGTATCAATTAGCCAATCAGAAACATCGGTAGCTGAGTCATTTGAACAACTTAAAAATATGGATGTTCATAGGCGTGATGGTTTTACAGAAAATGATTTTTTTGAATATTAATTTTGCTTTTCCTTTGGCTCTTAAAGGATTTTTAAAAAAGACTTTTATCTCTAATCAGGTTAAAAACCTAAGGAATTAATTATGAAAACACTAAATAAAACACTAGCACTTGTAGCACTTGTGTCTTCTTCAGCTGCTTTTGCTGCGGTTGACTTTGCTTCTTTTGATGCAGACGGTGACGGCGTCATTTCTCAAAGCGAAGCGCAAGTAAATCAGCAGTTGGTGCAGATATTTGATGATTTAGATGTAGATGGAAATGGTGAGCTTTCTAAAGAAGAATTCTCAAAAGTTCAATAAATAAGTAAAGACTTAAGCCATGTGGCTTTAGCTAAAAAATCATACTCACAAAGCAGCTTAGTAGTTAATACTTAGCTGCTT
>NZ_JBQSVO010000032.1:0-30288 GCF_052376275.1 Pseudoalteromonas sp. AOP7-A1-14
GTTTAACAGCTCCCTCGGCATTATTGAGTATAAATACGCATAATCCTTTACTTGTTAATGATCAACTTCAGCTAGCTGCTCATTTGAAACCCTACCGTAGTAATAAAAACATCGCAGTATTTGATAAAGAGCGTTTTGCTTTTTCTAAGCGAATATTTTTTAAAGGAAAGCAAGTCGGGGAGTTAATTCACCATCAACCCGCTATGCAATCACCTATCCGTAGTGCTTATCAAAAAAGGGTATTTGAGCTGTATAAACAAAGTGAGTTTAATTGGCTTTATTACGCTTTATTAACGGGTGATAAGCGACTAATGTCATTTGAGAAAAAACAGCAATTACAACATTTGGGGTTAAGCCACCTTCTCGCTATCTCTGGGTTACATATAGGTCTTATTTTCGCGATCGGATTTTATTGTAGTCGCTTCATACACACGTATATTGTACTTAAATACCTAACTGAGCAAGCAAGACAAGATTATAACTTGCGTACTATTTATAGTTTAAGTGGCTTTGTTTTAGCCTTCATATATGTGTATTTAAGTGATTTTTTAGTTTCAGCTACTCGTGCACTTATTATGCTTGGTTGTTTTATTGTGCTGTATTTTTCTACTAAGCAGGGGTTACGCTGGCGAAGTTTATTATATGCGTTAGTCGCCGTTTTATTTCTCGATCCATTTAGTCTACTCAACCCTGGTTTGTATTTTTCATTTACAGCGGTTGTTATTATTTTCTTGGTATTTATCAATAAAGGAACACAAACTAAGAGCCGTATTACTAAATTCAGCCAAAACTTGAAAATGCTGTTGATTATTCAGCTCGCACTTTTTATAGGTTTATTGCCTTTATCTTTATATTTTTTTAATGGTGTTAGCCTCATTGGCGTTGTGATTAACATTCTTGCTATCCCATTACTGAGCTTTGTAATTATGCCTATGTTATTGGCATTTACCTTACTCGGTTTTTTATTTGATATTAATCATTTAGTCGCTCTGCTTGATCTACTTTTGAAGTTCGCTTTTTTGGGTTTGGCTAAAATTCCAGTCGATATTCAGTGGTTGGATTATGGTCGGTTTTTAAAAGCAGAGCTGTTATTTTGTTATATAACATTGGCAGTATTGTATTTTTCACCCGTTAAACGCCTGTGCCTTATTCCTTTACTGATTTATAGTTTAGAGCATTTTATTAAGCCTTCTGCAAATTGGTGTTTAGATGTTTTTGATGTAGGTCATGGCTTAATGGTGTTGATAAGTAAAGATAATCAAGGTTTGTTATATGATACCGGGCCAATTTATTTTGACCGATATAGTAAGATACAAGGTGTGCTTCTGTCTTATACTAAAAAACAGGGGATCACAATTAAGCACAGTATAATTAGCCACCTAGATAAAGACCATGCAGGTGGGGTCAGTCACTTAAAAGCCGCCGGATTTAACGCAACCTTTAATCAGTTTCATCCAAATGGAATTGATCAGGGCTGTAAAGCAGGAAGTTATCAATTTAATGGTTTAGCGGTGAGACTATTGCCCGTTGATGCGAAGTTTACCTCAAATAATGATCGATCGTGTGTGGTTGCCATTAGCGATGGTCACTTTAACGTACTATTAACGGGTGACATTTCAGAAAAAAGAGAACAGTCGTTAATTAAAAAAGGGTTACTGACACCGAGTACTATATTAGTGAGCCCACACCATGGTAGTAACACATCCTCGAGTGAGTTGTTTATACAATCAGTTAAGCCAAAAGTCGTCATTCATTCTTCGCGTTATAAAGGGCAGTGGAACTTACCAAATGAACATGTTATCGCCAGATATAAGCAAAATAGTGTACAGCAATACAATACAGCGCTTACAGGCCAAGTTCAGGTGGTGTTTTACCATGATGACTATCAAGTAAATACCGCCAGAGCGCTTGAAAGTTATTGGTTTCTCAAAGATTGAGTTTAGTTTTTATGTCGCTGAGGATACAATAGGCGCATAAGATAATAATGAGAACGTTATGAGTCAAACAACAATCCAAATCTATAAACGCCTAATGAGTTATGTGGGGGAATTTAAAACCGTCGCGATAGTCGCTATCGTAGGTATGATTGGTTACTCAGCAATGGATGCGTTGTTTATTCAGTTAATGAAACCATTTATTGACCAAGGTTTAAACCAACGCAATGCCGAGGTATTAAAATATGCGCCATTTGTGGTTATTGCATTAGTGCTTGGTCGTGGCTTGTTTAATTTTATGTCCTCGTACTGTTTAAGCTATGTTGGGTCGCAGGTTGTGCGTTCGCTGCGTCAGCAACTATTTGAGCATATTTTGCATTTGCCGGTCTCATTTCATGATAAAAACTCTACCGGTGATTTAATCTCTAAAATTACCTTTGATACAGAGCAGGTTCAACAAGCTATTACAAAAGCACTACTTATTGTGGTAAGAGAAGGGGCTTTTGTGGTGTTTTTATTAGCTGTTATGTTTTACACCAGTTGGAAGCTATCTCTTGTTTTTTTAGTGATTATTCCTCTGGTCGCGATTATTGTCAGCGTTGTATCTAAGCGCTTTCGTCATATTTCTAAAAGTATCCAATCTGCAATGGGACAAGTTACTAAAAGTTCTGAGCAAATGCTGTCGGGCCATAAAGTTATTCACGGCTTTGGTGGGCAGCAACAAGAAATTGACCAGTTTGCTAAAATAAATAATCACAATCGTCAGCAGCGTATCAAAATGGATGCAACTAAGGCGCTCAGTGTATCGGTTATTCAAGTTCTAGCTGCTAGTGCTATGGCTGTTATTTTATGGATGGTTTCTATGCCATCAATGATCGATGCAATTAGCTCTGGTGATTTTGTGGTGTTAATTTCATCAATGATGATGCTACTTAGACCTCTCAAGCAGCTCGCGAATGTAAATAGTGATTTGCAGCGAGGTATATCGGCTGCGCAAAGTATCTTTGAGGTGCTTGACCAAGAAGTAGAAAAGGATTTGGGTACTGTTGGAATTGATAAAGTGAATGGCTTAATTGAAATTCAACATGTAACTTTTAATTACCCAACCAAAGATGAACCCGTACTTAAAGATTTATCGATGACTATCCAGGCAGGCGAAAGTGTAGCATTGGTTGGTCGTTCTGGTTCAGGTAAATCAACAATTTCGAATCTGTTACCCCGTTATTATGATTTAGCCCCTGGTAGTGAAATTTTACTTGATGGAATTAAACTTGCCGATTACAAGCTGGCTGATTTAAGACGTCAATTTGCTTTGGTTTCTCAGCAAGTGGTGCTCTTTAATGACACAATAGCTAATAATATTGCTTATGCAATTGATCGTCAGCTGTCTGACGATGAATTAATGCAAGTCGTTAAGCAGGCTCATGTATGGGAGTTTGTTAAAAACTTACCAGAAGGTTTAGATACTATGGTAGGTGAAAACGGTGTAATGTTATCTGGAGGACAGCGACAACGTATCGCTATTGCACGCGCTATTTTAAAAGATGCGCCTATATTAATTTTAGACGAGGCGACTTCAGCCCTTGATACTGAGTCTGAAAAGCTAATTCAGCAGGCACTGGATGTATTAATGAAAGATAAAACATCCATTGTTATTGCTCATCGTTTATCTACAATCGAAAACAGCGATCGCATCTATGTTATTGATAACGGTGCTGTGATTGAAAGTGGTGCTCACCAGCAGTTACTCGCTAATGAAGGCATGTATAGTGCCCTGTGTAAAATGCAATTTGGCGAACAGGGATGAGTAAGATAGAGCAAAGTTGGTATAAAAAGCCCCGTTTGATAACATTTTTACTCTTGCCGTTAAGTGGTTTGTTTTGGTTAATTGCAACACTAAGAAAGTTTCTCTATAGCTGTGATGTTTTAAGGAGATTCAAAAGTGATGTGCCTATCATTGTGGTAGGTAATATTAGTGTCGGTGGCAATGGAAAAACCCCATTTGTTATATGGCTAGGCAATTACCTCGCGTCGCAGGGGTTAAATGTGGGTGTTATAAGCCGTGGTTACGGCGGAAAAAGTGACAGCTACCCACTTGTTGTTAAAAGTACAAGTTGTACCACGCAGACCGGCGATGAGCCTGTTTTGATCAAGCAGCGTTTAGGTTGCCCGGTAGTGGTAGGCCCCAACCGCGAAGACAATATTAAATTACTCAGTGAGCAATATAGTTTGCATGTGATTATCTCTGATGATGGCATGCAGCATTATAAAATGCCACGAGTTATCGAATGTTGTATTGTTGACAGCGTGCGGCGTTTTGGAAATGGCTTTTTAATACCCGCAGGCCCTTTACGTGAAAGTACTCGGCGCTTAAATAGTGTTGATTTAGTTATTGAAAATGGCGGTTTTGCTGAATATAACTACCAACTTCAGGCTAGTAATTTATTATCGGTGGTTGATAACCAGCCGCCTACAGAGCCAATAGTGCAAGGCCATGCAGTTAGTGCTATCGGTAATCCTACACGTTTTGAAGAAAGTCTTCAGTTACAAGGTATTAAATTACTCAGTTACCAGCATTTTCGTGATCATCATGCTTATACGCCGCATGATTTTGCACATTTTAATAATGATATCGTCATTATGACGGAAAAAGATGCGGTAAAATGTCGCTCTTTTGCTAAACAAAATTGGTATTATTTACCGGTTGATGCCAAGCCCTCAACAGCGGTTATTAATAAATTAAACGTATTACTTAAAGAAAAAGGGATCCTCCATGGCTTTTGATACTAAATTACTCGAAGTAATTGCCTGTCCAGTGGGCAAAGGCAAGCTACGTTTTGATAAAGAAAATAGCGAATTAATTAGTACTGCCGCAAAGCTTGCTTATCCGGTTGTTGATGATATTCCGGTGCTGCTGGAAAACGAAGCGCGTGAATTATCACAAGCTGAGGTTGAAAAGTGGAATTCGTAGTTGTTATACCTGCGCGATACGCATCAAGTCGTCTACCGGGTAAGCCGCTTGCCGATATATGCGGAAAACCAATGATCGAGCATGTATATCAAAAGGCTTGCCAATCAGGGGCGAGTAAAGTGGTGATTGCCACTGATCATCAAGCTGTATTTGATGTCGTCTCTTCCTTTACTGACGATGTATTAATGACGCGTGATGATCATCAATCAGGTACTGAACGGCTTGGCGAGGTTATGGCTTTATTAAACCTAGATGACGAAACTATTGTCGTTAATGTTCAAGGGGATGAGCCATTACTTGCCAGCAAAAATGTTTCGCAGGTAGCTGCATTATTGGCTGATTCAACCGCTCCGATGGCTACCTTAAGTACGGTACTAGATAACCGTGATGATATTTTAAATCCTAATTGCGTCAAAGTCGTCAGTGATATAAATAAAAATGCGCTGTACTTTTCGCGCTCGGCGATTCCGTATCACCGCGATGCGCTGATGGGTAATAACCTTGATAAAATTAATGTAGGTGATTATCAACGTCACATTGGTATTTACGCTTATCGCGCAGGATTCATTAAGCAATACATTGCATTAGCTGCATCACCGCTGGAGCAGTTAGAGTCACTTGAGCAATTACGCGTGCTATATCACGGTTATGCTATAAAAATAGAGCCGGCACTGATAACACCACAAGCAGGGGTTGATACACCAGAAGACTTAGCCCGTGTCGTGGCTGAAGTAAAACGACAAAGCTCTAGTCAGGAAGAATCAAGCAATTAAATGACGGATTATAAAGAGCTTACAGTTATCGCCAGTGAACCTGACTACTATGTTTTTAATAAACCTGCGGGTATGAGTTTTCATAGTGAAGAAGGTCCTGGCTTTGTTGTAATTGCGGAACAACAGCTAAATGAAAAACTTTATCCGGTGCATCGCTTAGATAAAGTCACTTCAGGTTTGATAATTCTGGCGCGTAATAAGTCTGCTGCATCATTATTTACTTCGCTTTTTAGTGATCACCAAGTTAGTAAATTCTATTTGGCACTAAGTACGCAAAAGCCTAAAAAAAAGCAAGGTTGGATCAAAGGCGATATGGCTAAAAGTCGCCGTGGCAGTTTTAAGCTTTTAAAAAGCCAAGAAAACCCTGCGATAACTCGCTTTTACTCGTTTAGTGTAAAAGAAAATTTGCGTGCTTTTTTATTAAAACCGTATTCGGGGAAAACTCATCAACTGCGGGTAGCGATGAAAAATGTATCAGCTCCTATTTTAGGTGATGTGCTTTACAGCGGCGAATTACACCCGCGGACATGCTTGCATGCTTTTGCTCTTCGTTTTAGATGGCAAGGTGAGGATATGCATTATCAGCTTACTCATATAGATGATGCTGTTTTTAAGAGTATTTTTGAACATGAACTATTTCAAGGTTGGCAATCACCTTGGCAGTTGGACTGGTAAATGACACAAACAACACAAGACATTCGCTTTGGTGGTATTAAACGTTTATATGGAGCGCAGCAATTTGCATGGCTGCAAGAAGCTCACTTTTGCATTATTGGTATAGGCGGTGTTGGCAGCTGGGCTGCTGAAGCGTTGGCTCGTTCAGGTGTCGGGAAATTAACGCTAATTGATCTAGATGATATTTGTGCTACTAATATTAATAGGCAAATACATGCGCTTACAGGGACTGTTGGTAACGCAAAAGTAGATGCAATGAAAGCACGTTGCGAGCTTATTAATCCTGACTGCAAAATTGATGTTATTGACGATTTTATTACGTTAGATAATATACCTGAGCATATTCAAGGCTTTGATTACGTTATTGACTGCATAGACGCGGTAAAAGAAAAAGCAGCATTAATAGCTTACTGCAAGCGTAATAAATTGCCAATTATTACCACGGGTGGTGCAGGCGGGCAAACTGATCCGAGTCAAATAGCGTTTGGTGACGTCGCAAAAACAACGCAGGACCCATTACTTGCAAAAGTGCGTTATATTCTACGTAAACAGTACAACTTTAGTAGCAATCCTAAGCGAAAGTTTAATATTGATTGTGTTTACTCAACCGAGCAATTAGTTTATCCCGGTAGTGACGGTCTAGTTTGTCATGCCAAGCAAAGCGCTGATGGGACAATGAATATGGACTGTAATAACGGCTTTGGATCGGTGACTATGATAACCGGTAGTTTTGGTTTTTTTGTTGCAGCTAAAGCAGTTAAAAAGTACTTAGCTAAACGAGAGCGTTTAGCAACGAGCTAAACGCTTTTCTCTAATGCAATTTTTTGAATTTTATCAACAATAGCCTTAATACCATTTCCCCTAGATGGACTTAAATGATTAATTAAGCCCATCTTATTAAACTGCTCATAAGCATCAACTTCACTTGCTTGCTCAGGGGTTAAGCCATTATATAGTGCTAAAATAAGCGCTAATAAACCTTTTACTATACGAGTATCAGAGTCACCAGCCAATACTAAATGCTTTTCTGAAAGATCAAAATCAATATAGAGCCAAACGTTGCTTTCGCACCCTTTTACAAGTGCATCATCGACCTTCATTGGCGCTGGAAAAGTAGGAAGCTGCTTACCTAAAAGCATAATTTGGCGATATTTTTGCTGCCAACCTGTTGCTTGCTGAATGTTTGAAGTGATTTCTTTAAATGAATTTGTCATTAAGTATCCTAAATTAATCTAACAGCGCTATACATTCACGCAATGCAGCAATAAATAAGTCAACATCTTGATAAGTATTATAAAAGGCCAAGCTTACACGTACGGTGCCTGTTACTGCTAACTTATCCATTAGTGGTTGTGCACAGTGGTGACCGCTGCGTACTGCAATACCATAGCCGTCAAGTAATGTGGCTACATCAAAGGAGTGCTCATTGGCATAATTAAAGCTAATATTACCAATGTTTTTCTGGTGTTGGCTGTAAATTTTAATTCCGTCGATACTTGTTAACTTTGCAATAGCGTAATTAAATAATGACAGCTCATACTCTTGTAAATCATGTTGATTAAGTGAATTTAGATAATTAATCGCAGAGCCAAAGCTTACAACACCAGCAATATTAGGGGTGCCGCTTTCAAATTTATGGGGAGCTTCACGAAATGTACTGCTAAAAAGCGTTACGCGTTCGATCATTTCTCCGCCTGTTTGGTAAACCGCTAATTCATTTAAGCGGGAGTAACGGCCATATAAACCACCTAACCCGGTTGGCCCAAGCATTTTATGGGCCGAGAAAACATAGAAGTCGCAATCAAGCGATGTTAAATCAGGCCTTAAATGCATTGCTGCTTGTGCGCCATCAATTACTGAAATAGCGCTTACCTGCTTACAGGCTGCAATAATAGGTGATAATTCTGTGATATTGCCGAGCGCATTAGAGGCGTGTGTAACAGCAACTATTTTAGGCTTATGCAATTTAATAAATTCACTACATGCTTGGGCATCTAAAGTGTGATTATCAGTTATTGGCAGAACGATTAACTCGCAACCCGAGCGCTTTGCAAGTTGTTGCCAAGGCACTAAATTGGCATGGTGTTCTAAATAGGAAACCGCAATCTTGTCACCTGTTTTTAAGCCGCTATCTAGGCCATTCGCAATCAAATTAACGGATTCAGTTGCGCCTTTGGTCCAGACAATTTCAGAGGCTTTTACAGCAAAAAAGTCAGCCATTGTTTGTCGCGTTTGCTCGTATTTTTGTGTTGCATTTTCACTTAGTGTGTGGCGACCTCTATGTACGTTAGCATTCTCTTTAGTATAAAATTTATTAGTAGCATCAATGACGCAATTAGGTTTTTGGCTTGTTGCTGCTGAGTCTAAATAAACTAAAGGTTGAGCGTTAATTTGCAGGCTTAGCAAGGGGAAATCTAAACGTACTTTATCAATATCAAACATTGGCTTGCCACATAATTACAAATTTGCAGAGGATTTTAATTACTTTGAGATTTTTAACAATAGATAAGCAATAAAAAAGGCCGCGGTGCGGCCTTTTTTTATTACAAAACTTATTTAAAAGTTATGATTTCGCTTTGTAGTCACGGTGTGTTTCACCAGTGTACAGTTGACGTGGACGACTTATCTTGTGACCAGATTGAGATAACATCTCATCCCAGTGAGAAATCCAACCTACGGTACGTGCCATAGCAAAAATAACTGTAAACATACTTGTTGGAATACCAATCGCTTTTAAGATGATACCTGAATAGAAATCTACGTTCGGGTAAAGTTTCTTCTCAACAAAGTATGGGTCTTCAAGGGCTATTTGCTCAAGTTTCATTGCGATATCAAGCAATGGATCTTGAATATTAAGCTCTTCTAAAACTTCATGACATGTTTGACGCATTACTGTTGCACGTGGATCGAAGTTTTTGTAGACACGGTGACCAAAGCCCATAAGACGGAACGGGTCCGATTTATCTTTTGCTTTAGCAACGTATTCATCAATACGGTCAACTGAACCAATTTCTTCAAGCATATTTAAGCATGCTTCATTTGCGCCGCCGTGAGCAGGGCCCCAAAGTGATGCAATACCAGCAGCAATACATGCATAAGGGTTAGCACCTGAAGAACCGGCTAAACGTACTGTTGACGTTGATGCGTTTTGCTCGTGATCAGCATGAAGCATGAATATTTTATCCATTGCTTTAGCCGTTACAGGGTTAACTTTATACTCTTCAGCTGGGACAGAGAACATCATGTGCAAGAAGTTTTCAGCGTAGCTTAACTCGTTACGTGGGTAAACAAATGGTTGACCAATGTTTGTTTTATAAGCCATCGCAGCAATAGTCGGTAACTTAGCTACTAGCTTAATTGCACTGGTTTTACGTTGGTTTGAGTCAGTTATATCAAGATCTTCATGGTAGAAAGATGATAATGCGCCAACCACACCACAAAGCATTGCCATTGGGTGTGCATCAAAGCGAAAACCTTGGAAGAAAGTAGCGATTTTCTCATCAAGCATAGTGCTGCGAGTAATTTCTAGTTCAAAATTCTCATATTGTTCTTTAGAAGGAAGTTCACCATTAAGAAGCAAGTAACAAAGCTCAATGTAGTTTGAGTTATCTGCTAATTGTTCGATTGGATAACCGCGGTGCAATAATACACCTTTGCCGCCATCGATGTATGTGATTGTCGATTCACAAGAACCTGTTGACATAAAACCTGGGTCATACGTGAAGTGACCGTGTGAACCTAGCGTACGGACGTCTATAACGTCTTGGCCAGCAGTGCCTTGGTAAATTGGAAGTTCGATTGGATCTAGACCATCAATATGGACTGTGGCTTTCTTATCCGCCATCTATTTATCTCCTATTAAGATAACAACTCTGATTGTTATGTTCTGAATCTGTTTAAGCACATCATCTTCATTTTAACGTGAAAGAGGGGGCTAAAGTCAATTTTTATAAACATTATGCACATATAGATAATAAATATTCTTCAGCAGTAAAATATTATACCATTGGCTAATTCGCAAACGACTATAAATAAACAAGAATTGTAAAAAGGGCTTCGGCTATATATACTATCATAGGTTTTATACCGTATTGTCTGTAGGTAAATGGAATTTACATTCAAATTTTGCGTAACTGTAAACTTTTTATGTATAACGATGTTTATTTAGATAGTTCCATCAAAAAATTATTTTTGGTGGGTTAAGAAAAACAAGTAGATGAGCTCCACTGTGAGCAAGATGGGCAAGTAACTGTGAAAAAGCAAAGACCTGTAAATCTAGATCTAACAACTATATCTATGCCGGCATCAGCTAAAGCATCAATTTTACACCGCGTCACCGGTGTTGCATTATTTTTTGCTTTAACGTTTGTCATTTGGGCGTGGTCTGAGTCTCTTTCTTCTGCTGAAGGTTTTGAATTTGTCAAGGGTCTGTTTAGCGGATTCATTGCTAAATTTATAGCTTGGGGCACTATTTCTGTATTGGCGTACCATATTATTGGTGGTTTACGTCATATTATTATGGATTTGGGCCATTGGGAAGAACTTGAGTCAGGTAACCTTAGCGCTAATATCTCGATGGCACTTGGTGTTATCGCTGCAATTCTAGCAGGGGTGTGGATATGGTTTTAAATCAAGCAACTCTAAAACGTGACGGTGTACAAGATTTCGTATCTTTACGTACCACGGCTTTAGTAATTACCGCATATGCGATTTTTATTATTGGCTACTTCTTATGTACTCCAGAAGTCACCTATCAAGCCTGGCAAGGCCTGTTCTCTAACCTAGCAATGAAAGGGTTTACGTTAATTACCCTCGTTTGCATTATGGTTCATACCCGTATTGGCCTTTGGCAAGTATTAACTGACTATGTTAAATGCGCTAAGCTTCGTGCTGTATTAGGCTTTGTCTTAAACTTAATGGCCATTGCGTACGTAGCTATTGGTCTAATCGTTTTATGGGGTGTTTAAGTGAATCATTCTGTTCGAGAATTTGACGCCGTTGTGATTGGCGCAGGTGGTGCGGGTATGCGCGCAGCACTAGCAATCACTGAATCAGGTAAAACCTGTGCACTTATCTCTAAAGTTTTCCCAACCCGTTCTCACACTGTTTCAGCACAGGGTGGTATTACGGTAGCGCTGGGTAACACTCATGAAGATAACTGGGAATGGCATATGTACGATACAGTTAAGGGTTCTGATTTTATCGGAGACCAAGACGCTATCGAATATATGTGTCAAACAGGCCCAGAAGCTATTACTGAATTAGAAAATATGGGCTTACCATTTTCGCGTACTGAAAAAGGTCGTGTTTATCAGCGTCCTTTCGGTGGTCAGTCGAAAAACTTTGGTGGTGAGCAAGCCGCGCGTACAGCCGCTGCAGCTGACCGTACTGGTCATGCTCTATTGCATCTGCTTTACCAACAAAACGTTAAAAATAAAACTAATGTGTTCTCTGAGTGGTATGCGTTAGATTTAGTTAAAAACGATAATGGCGACGTAGTAGGTTGTACTGCGATTGATATTGAAACCGGTGAAATCACTTTCTTCAAGTCAAAAGCGGTTGTGTTAGCTACCGGTGGTGCAGGCCGAATCTTCGCATCAACAACCAATGCTCACATTAATACGGGTGATGGTGTTGGTATGGCAACACGTGCTGGAATTTCTATGCAAGACATGGAAATGTGGCAATTCCACCCAACGGGTATTGCAGGCGCAGGTACGTTAGTAACTGAAGGTTGTCGTGGTGAAGGTGGTTATCTTTTAAATAAAGATGGCGAACGTTTCATGGAACGTTATGCACCAAATGCGAAAGACTTAGCGTCTCGCGATGTGGTAGCACGTTCAATGATGACTGAAATACGCGAAGGTCGTGGCTGTGATGGTCCTTGGGGTCCTCACCTTAAGCTTAAACTAGACCATTTAGGTGCAGAAACATTAAACTTGCGTTTGCCAGGTGTAATGGACTTAGCGAAAACCTTTGCTCACGTTGATGCATCAAAAGAGCCTATTCCGGTTATCCCTACTTGTCATTATATGATGGGTGGTGTGCCTACAAACGTAAATGGTCAGGCGCTACAAATCGATGCTCAAGGCAACGAAAAAGTAGTTGAAGGTTTATTTGCAGTGGGTGAGATTGCTTGTGTATCAGTACACGGCGCTAACCGTTTAGGTGGTAACTCACTTCTTGATTTAGTGGTGTTTGGCCGTGCAGCGGGTAACTTCTTAGGTAAATACCTTAATGATGTAGAAATTTCCAAAGCAGCGTCAGAATCTGACCTTGAAGCGTCATTAGCGCGTTTCAATCGCTGGGAAAGTTCAACTACTGGTCAAGGCGAAGATCCGTTCCAAATCAAAAAAGACCTACAGCAATGTATGCAGCTTAATTTCTCGGTATTCCGTGAAGGTGACACAATGGCTAGCGGTCTTAAAGAACTTAAAGAAATTCGTGAACGTTTACAGTTTGCACGTCTTGATGACAAGTCGTCAGACTTCAATACGCAACGTATCGAATGTCTTGAGTTAGATAATTTAATGGAAACAGCTTACTCAACTGCAGTAGCTGCAAACTTCCGTACTGAAAGCCGTGGTGCACATTCACGCTTTGACTTCCCAGATCGTGATGACGATAACTGGTTATGTCACTCAATCTTTAATCCAACTACGGATGAGATGAGCAAGCGCGATGTAAACTATGCGCCGAAAACACGTGAAGCATTTCCACCTAAAGCACGTACCTACTAGGAGCGAGACGATGGCACAAGTACAATTTTCTGTTTATCGTTACAATCCAGATGTTGATAACGCCCCACGTATGCAAGAATACACCTTGCAAACTGAGGAAGGCCAAGACATGATGGTATTGGACGCACTTTTATTATTAAAAGAGCAAGATCCAACACTTTCATTTCGTCGTTCATGTCGTGAAGGCGTGTGTGGTTCTGACGGTGTTAACATGAATGGTAAAAATGGTCTGGCTTGTATTACCCCTTTATCTACGCTACAAAAAAATGGCAAAGGTAAAATCGTAGTACGTCCATTACCGGGCTTACCTGTGGTACGTGACCTTGTTATTGATATGAGTCAGTTCTACACTCAATACGAAAAAGTAAAACCGTTTTTAATTAACGACACGCCAGCGGCGGGTGAACGTCTTCAGTCTATCGAAGAACGTGACAAATTAGATGGGCTTTATGAGTGTATTCTGTGCGCATGTTGTTCAACATCGTGTCCTTCGTTCTGGTGGAATCCAGACAAGTTCATTGGTCCAGCAGGTCTTCTTCATGCATATCGTTTCTTGGCAGATAGCCGAGATACCGCTACAGAAGAACGTTTAGCTGACTTGGACGATGCGTTCAGTGTGTTCCGTTGTCACAGTATCATGAACTGTGTTAGCGTTTGTCCTAAAGGTCTTAATCCGACCAAGGCAATTGGACAAATCAAATCAATGCTTTTAAACCGTTCGGTTTAATTTGTTGACAAACAGTTAGATGGCTAATTACGGTTAGCCATCTTGTTATATAACAATTAATTTCTGCGCTAAAAAAAAGGGCTTATAAATGCACGAAGGTGTGATGAAGGCATGGCTAGAATCTTCACATTTAAACGGCGGTAACGTTGCTTATGTAGAAGAGCTTTATGAAGCGTATTTAGATGATGCGACTTCGGTGCCAGAAGAATGGCGAGAAGTGTTCGAACAATTACCGAAAGTTGACGGTGTGGATGTTGAAGTTAAACATTCAGAAGTTCGTGCACAATTTGCGGCGCTTGCTAAAAACAAGCATAGAGAAGTAGTGGTAGCAGAAGGTGGAGGCGGTGACCTTAAACAAGTCAAAGTGCTTCAGCTTATAAATGCTTTCCGTTTCCGTGGTCACCAAAATGCCAATCTAGATCCACTAGGAATTTGGCAGCGTGAACGCGTTCGAGACTTAGCACTTGAATTCCACGATTTATCTGAAGCTGATTTTGACCGCGAGTTTAATGTAGGATCGTTTGCTGTAGGCCGCGACACTATGCCTTTAGGTGAGTTATACCAAGCCTTAAAAACCACCTACTGTGGTTCCATAGGTGCTGAGTATATGCACATCACATCGACTGAGGAAAAACGCTGGTTACAACAACGTTTGGAATCAGTACAGTCACATCCCAAATTCAATAAAGATGAAAAGCTACGTATCCTAAAAGGATTGACGGCAGCAGATGGTCTTGAAAAATATTTAGGGTCTAAATTCCCTGGAGCAAAACGCTTCTCACTCGAAGGTGGTGATGCGCTTGTTCCTATGCTTAAAGAGCTTATTCACCGGGCAGGTGAAAGTGGCCAGCAAGAAGCTGTTATTGGAATGGCTCACCGTGGCCGCTTAAACGTACTTGTAAACGTACTCGGCAAAAATCCGTCTGAGCTTTTTGATGAATTTGCCGGTAAACATAAAGAAACATTAGGCTCAGGTGATGTTAAATATCACATGGGTTACTCATCTGACTTTGCTACTAAAGGCGGAAAAGTGCATATGGCACTTGCTTTTAACCCATCTCATTTGGAAATTGTTAATCCAGTAGTAATGGGTTCAGTGCGCGCACGTCTAGACCGTTTAGGTGATACATCGGGTATTAAAGCATTGCCTATCACCATTCATGGTGATTCAGCTGTGGCTGGTCAAGGTGTAGTACAAGAAACATTTAACTTGTCGCAAACTAATGGCTTTAGCTGTGGTGGTAGTATCCGCATCATAGTTAATAATCAGGTTGGCTTTACTACTTCTAAGAAAGCAGATGTTCGCTCTACAGATTACTGTACTGACATTGCTAAAATGGTTCAGTCACCTATTTTCCACGTTAATTCAGATGATCCTGAGGCTGTTGCATTCGTAACGCAACTCGCGCTTGATTTTAGAAATCAGTTTAAACGTGATGTAGTGATTGACTTGGTTTGCTATCGTCGTCATGGCCATAACGAAGCAGATGAGCCAAATGCGACTCAACCAGTCATGTATCAAAAAATTAAAAAGCACCCAGTTCCTCGTGCAATCTATGCTGATCAACTTATAAGTGAAGGCTCGTTAAGTGAAGACGACGTAAAAGCTATCGCGAATGATTACCGAGATGGTTTAGATGGTGGAGATTGTGTGGTTGAGGAAATTCAACCAGAAACTTCTCATTCTTCTGATTGGGCTAAGTTTGTTGGTCATGAATGGAGTGTCGACTACGATGCCAGTGTTTCAGTTCAAAAATTAAAAGAGCTGGGCGAAAAGATAGCCAGCTACCCTGAAGGGTACAATGCACAATCGCGCGTTAAGAAAATTTACGACGACCGCAAGCTTATGGCTGCTGGCGAAAAAGCACTTGATTGGGGTATGGCAGAAACGCTTGCTTATGCAACAATCGCAACAGAAGGCACTGATATTCGTCTGACTGGACAAGATACCGGGCGTGGTACTTTCTTCCATCGTCATTCGGTTATTCATAGTCAAGATGATGGTGCAACGTATACGCCTTTACAGAACTTAAGTGAAGACCAAGGCGCATTTCAAGTATTTGACTCGGTGCTTTCTGAAGAAGCCGTTGTGGCTTTTGAATACGGTTATGCGACAGCAGAGCCTACGTCACTTGTTATTTGGGAAGCACAGTTTGGTGATTTCGCAAATGGTGCACAAGTTGTATTTGACCAATTTTTAAGTTCTGGTGAACAAAAGTGGGGACGTTTATGCGGCCTAACAATTTTGTTACCACATGGTTATGAAGGTCAAGGCCCTGAACATAGCTCTGCACGTCTTGAGCGTTTCTTGCAACTTTGTGCTGATCACAACATGCAAGTATGTGTGCCTTCAACTCCTGCACAAGTTTACGCTATGCTACGTCGCCAATCAGTTCGACCACTGCGTCGTCCTCTGATTGTTATGACACCTAAGTCACTACTTCGTCATCCACTTGCAACATCATCATTAGAAGAACTTTCTGAAGGTGTTTTCTACAATATGATTGATGAAATTGATGATATTGCGGCTGATAAAGTTGAGCGTGTTGTGTTTTGTAGCGGTAAAGTTTACTACGAACTATTACAAGAGCGTCGTAAGCAAGAAATCGATAATATTGCCATTGTCCGTGTCGAGCAGTTATATCCGTTCCCACACGACGAAATGGAAGCGATAATGCAAAACTACCAGCATGTTAAAGACTTTGTTTGGTGCCAGGAAGAACCACAAAACCAAGGTGCTTGGTATTGTTCTCAACATCATTTTGTTGAAGCTCTTCCAGAAGCTGCTAAGTTAAAATACGCAGGGCGTAAAGCATCAGCATCACCAGCATGTGGTTATATGTCAGTGCATACTAAAGAACAACAAGCGCTCGTTGCCGATGCGCTTACTATACAAAAGAAAGGATAAGCAATGAGTACAGAAATTAAAGTTCCTGTTCTTCCTGAGTCGGTTGCTGATGCGACTGTTGCAACATGGCACGTAAATGTTGGCGACAAAGTAAGCCGTGACCAAAACTTAGTTGATATTGAAACAGATAAAGTAGTTTTAGAAGTGGTTGCCCAAGATGATGGTGTGCTTACTGAGATTTCAGAAGAATCCGGTGCGACTGTACTTGGTGACCAAGTAATTGGTTTAATCGGCGAAGCCGATGAATCTTCTTCAACAAAAGATGAAGCGTCACCAGAGGCTGAGTCTAAATCTGAAGAGAACGAAGATAAACCAGAAAAATCAGAAGACGCTCCAGCGGCTCAAGAAGCTCCAGCATCAGAAGGTAAAAAAGTGGATATTAAAGTACCCGTACTTCCAGAATCAGTTGCTGATGCAACAATTGCTACTTGGCATGTACAGCCAGGTGACGAAGTAACGCGAGACCAAAATCTAGTTGATATCGAAACAGATAAAGTTGTGCTAGAAGTGGTCGCCCAAGAAGATGGTGTAATGGGTGATATCATCAATGATGAAGGTGATACTGTACTCGGTGAGCAAGTCATTGGCTCAGTTAAAGCTGGCGGCGCTCCTGCTAGTAAGTCTAAATCAGATACAAAATCAGATGCTAAAGCTGAAAAGTCATCTTCAGATTCAAGTGATTCGAGTGAAAGCTCAGATGTTCTAACACCTTCTGTACGTCGTTTAATCGCCGAGAAAGGACTAGATGCATCAAAAATTAAAGGCTCGGGTAAAAATGGCCGTGTGACTAAAGAAGATGTAGATAAATTCTTAAAAGCACCAGCCTCAGAAGCTAAAGCTGAGTCATCTACCGCTGCAGCACCTATGGGTGACCGTTCACAAAAACGAGTACCAATGACACGCTTGCGTAAAACCATTGCTAATCGTTTACTTGAAGCGAAAAATTCAACAGCGATGCTAACTACATTTAATGAAGTGAACATGAAGCCAATCATGGATCTTCGTAAACAGTACCAAGAAGTGTTTGAAAAGCGTCACGGTATTCGTTTAGGCTTCATGTCTTTTTATGTTAAAGCTATTACTGAAGCACTTAAGCGTTTCCCTGGTGTAAATGCATCTATTGATGGCGATGATATTGTTTATCACAATTATTTTGATATCAGTATTGCAGTATCTACTCCTCGAGGCTTAGTAACTCCAGTACTTAAAGATTGCGACAAGCTTTCAGTTGCTGAAATTGAAAAAGGCATTCGTGAATTAGCACTTAAAGGCCGTGATGGTAAGCTTACACTTGACGAAATGACCGGCGGTAACTTCACTGTTACTAATGGCGGAGTGTTCGGTTCATTACTTTCAACACCTATTATTAACTTACCGCAGTCTTCTATCTTGGGTATGCACAAAATTCAAGACCGTCCAATGGCTGTAAATGGTAAGGTAGAAATTCTACCAATGATGTACTTGGCGTTATCATATGATCATCGCCAAATTGATGGTAAAGAATCAGTTGGTTTCTTGGTAACTATTAAAGAGTTATTAGAAGATCCAACTCGCTTATTACTGGATGTTTAATTCAGTAGTATAAAACCTAAGCTGCGGATATATTTCGCAGCTTTTTTTTGCGCCTTTGGTCGTACTGGGGTTTTCATGTTAAGCCTTGGGATCTATACTAGGAGCGCAATTTGGGATAGCTGTTTATTGCATAAGTATTCAGCTCTTTTAGTATAAAAATTTGGATAAAGCATCATGAATTTGCATGAGTATCAGGCAAAACAACTTTTTGCCGAATATGGTTTACCAGTTTCTCAAGGTTTCGCTTGCGATACACCTGAAGAAGCTGCAGCAGCTGCCGAAAAAATTGGCGGTGATGTATGGGTTGTTAAAACTCAGGTTCACGCCGGTGGCCGTGGTAAAGCTGGCGGTGTTAAGCTAGTTAAAACAATCGATGAAGTTAAAGAATTCGCTGCTAACTGGTTAGGTAAAAACTTAGTTACTTACCAAACAGACGAAAATGGTCAGCCAGTAGCTAAAATCTTGGTTGAAAGCTGTACAGATATCGCAAACGAACTGTACCTAGGTGCGGTAGTTGATCGTGCTTCTCGTAAAGTTGTTTTCATGGCGTCTACTGAAGGCGGTGTTGAAATTGAGACAGTTGCAGAAGAAACGCCAGAACTTATTCACAAAGCTGAGATCGACCCATTAGTAGGTCCTCAAGCTTATCAAGCACGTGAACTAGGTTTCAAGTTGGGTCTTAACCCTACACAAATGAAACAGTTCGTTAAGATCTTTATGGGTCTTGGCAACATGTTCAACGACTTCGATTTTGCACTACTTGAAATCAATCCGTTAGTTATCACAGATGAAGGTAACCTTCATTGTCTTGATGGCAAAATTGGTATCGATGGTAATGCGCTTTTCCGTCAACCTAAAATTCGTGAATTCCACGATCCATCTCAAGAAGATGCACGTGAAGCACATGCAGCAAGCTATGAACTTAACTATGTAGCATTAGACGGTAACGTTGGTTGTATGGTTAACGGTGCAGGCCTTGCGATGGGTACTATGGACATCGTGAACCTACATGGCGGAAAACCTGCTAACTTCCTAGATGTTGGTGGCGGCGCGACTAAAGAGCGTGTTTCTGAAGCGTTTAAAATTATCCTTTCTGACGATAATGTTAAAGCTGTTTTAGTTAACATTTTTGGCGGTATCGTACGTTGTGACATGATTGCTGAAGGTATCATTGGCGCAGTTAAAGAAGTTGGCGTAAATGTACCTGTAGTTGTACGTTTAGAAGGTACTAATGCCGAATTAGGTCGTGACGTTCTTAAGAGCTCAGATCTTGACATCATTGCTGCTGAATCACTAACAGACGCGGCTGAAAAAGTTGTTGCTGCTGCGGAGGGCAAATAATGTCTGTATTAATCAATAAAGATACAAAAGTTATCTGTCAAGGTTTCACTGGTGGTCAAGGTACTTTCCACTCAGAACAAGCACTTGAGTACGGTACACAAATGGTTGGTGGCGTAAGCCCAGGTAAGGGCGGTCAAACGCACCTTGGTCTTCCTGTATTCAACACTGTCCGTGATGCAGTACAAGAAACTGGTGCAACAGCTTCAGTTATCTATGTACCAGCACCTTTTTGTAAAGATGCAATCTTAGAAGCTATCGATGCTGGCATTGAGCTTATTGTTTGTATCACTGAAGGTATCCCAACGCTTGATATGGTTGACGTTAAAGTTAAGCTTGACGAAACAGGTACTCGAATGATTGGTCCTAACTGCCCAGGTGTTATTACACCAGGTGAGACTAAGATTGGTATCATGCCTGGTCATATCCACAAGCCGGGTAAAGTAGGTATTGTTTCTCGCTCTGGTACTTTAACGTACGAAGCTGTTAAACAAACTACAGACGCTGGTTTCGGTCAGTCTACGTGTGTTGGTATTGGTGGTGACCCAATTCCAGGTACTAACTTTATCGACGTTTTAGAAATGTTCGAAAAAGATCCACAAACAGAAGCAATCGTAATGATTGGTGAAATTGGTGGTACTGCAGAAGAAGAAGCTGCAGAGTACATCAAAGCTAACGTTACTAAACCTGTTGTTTCTTACATTGCTGGTGTTACTGCACCAGAAGGTAAGCGTATGGGTCACGCTGGCGCAATCATCGCGGGCGGTAAAGGTACTGCTGATGAAAAATTTGCTGCATTAGAATCTGCGGGCGTTAAAACTGTACGTTCGTTAGCTGAAATCGGTAATGCACTTAAAGAAAAAACAGGCTGGTAAGCTCGTTTTACTTTAAATTGAGGCTCGCTTAGGCGGGCCTTTTCCTTAAGAGCTAAGTCTCTTTTACTTTATACTTTCTTTACACGATTTATACCCAGCCTAAAGAAAATAAATTAATCCCCCTTGGCCTCTTACATTTGATAAGTCTTTCAAACAATAGTTATTTGTTAATAACAGCTGCTAATATAAAATTTGATTTTGGTATGTCCATAGCTAACGAAGTGCTACCTTAAGAGCAGTAAATTCTCGCTATTTATTATGATTTTAATTTTGAAGTAACCACACCCAAATATCACTATAATGGTACTGCTGATGCTTGTAGAAGTGACGAGTAGTAACGCTCGCCACTATTGATATAAAAGTTGCAAATTAGGACGTATTTAGCCTTTATACTCAGTACTGTACAAGCTATTTAGCGTTCTACCAATAAACAGTAGCTGCCGGGAATACTGCAATATATCCTCTACTTAACCTAAAACACGTTAAAGTAACCTCGAAAGATATAAATGCGATTAAACGCTACCAAGAACCACAGCGAGAGATTAAGTGTACAGCTCAGTGTTTAGTAACTAATATGCTGGAAAAAACGCACTGTTAAATCTTGTCGTTTTGCATTTATAGCAAGGTCAGCGGTAATGCCGTTAATTACCGATTCAACCTGATTCATAAAACGACCAAACCCCATATCGTGTTGGTCTAGTTGATTTGCGACAATAATAAAGTGTAAATTTTCAACTAACATATTATCTTCCCAATAATGACTAAATTGCTCCTTTTGCGAGTTTTGGTTGAAGCTGAGTTTCTGCCACTCATTATTACCATCAGTATTATCTATTTTACTATTTCTGACTATCGGCATTGTGCCATTTGCTATCATAGCACCAAGAGTAAGCTCTTTTGAGCGGCACTGCTGGAGAAATTGCGTGTAAAAAAACTCATAAAATACAGTGTACTGATGAATATTCAATAAGTGTTGGAACTGGGTCTTTAAACTACGCGTAATGGGTAATGAAAAAGTGGCGTAGGTCATTTCATTGTGCTCATCTGGTATTAAGCACTGTCTACTTTTATAACGGGGATACAAGCTGCGTAGCTTATAACCGTAACTTTGTTTATGACCTTTTGCTTTCGCAAATAAATCATAAGTTAGGTGCTGATGGTCGCGTAATTTTACTGGAGTGTCGTTGAATATTGATGATTGCAGTTCATCAATCACTTTTTTAACTTGGTTATGAAATATCGCTGCGTTGGCACGTAAATCATCGCCGGTGGCTAAAAATAACAATCTTACTTTTTTACTTTGCTTATGTTTATCTATAAAGCAGCGATGTGCCTCATGGTATTGCGGATTATAAAAAAACAGTATTTGTTTATCAGTTTCTAAGCAGTATGCTTCTTCATGGAAGCGTACTACAGGCAATTTATCGTTAGCTATAACATGCACATTATGAAGTTCATACTCATCACATAAGGCGAATAATTGGCGTGAGATGCGATCATAGCAGCTATTTAAATCGCTAAACTGTGCATAAAAAGTATCATTAGGTTTAAATTCTGCGAGTAAATAATGATTCGCTCGCGCTATAGTTGGTATATATACTCTATGTTGAGATGAAAGTGCCATTTTTAATCCTTAAAATTGGTTATTAAATCTTCACAATGGTAACGACTTTGAATGACCCTTTTATTGCGTTGGCGCAATACTTTTATTGTTTTATCGTATTTATTTGGTTTGTATTGTATTGGTTCGCCATAATATCTAATAAACCCGTATCTATTGCTGTATGTTAACGCTTGTTTTTGTAATAATGTATTCGTTTTGTCACCATGCAATATTCAGAGGATTATACTCCTATGGCGGAAATTGAGAATCGCCCAAGTAACTTTATTCGAACCCGAATTGATGAAGATTTAGCAAGCGGGAAGCACCCAAGAACGCATACCCGTTTTCCACCTGAACCCAATGGTTTTTTACATATTGGCCATGCAAAATCAATTTGCCTTAATTTTGGTATTGCCAAAGATTATGACGGTCTTTGTAACCTACGTTTTGATGATACCAACCCAGAAAAAGAAGATATCAATTACGTAAACTCAATCAAAGAAGACGTAAAGTGGTTAGGTTATAACTGGGATGGAGAAATCCAATACTCATCAAATTACTTTGATGAGTTATACAACTATGCCGTTGAATTAATCGAAAAGGGGCTGGCATATGTTTGTTTTTTAACTGCCGAGCAAGCACGCGAATATCGTGGTACGTTAAAAGAGCCTGGAAAAAATAGCCCAACTCGCGATACTAGCCCTTCTGAAAACCTAGCGTTATTTGAAAAAATGCGCGGAGGTGAATTCAAAGAAGGTGAATGTGTACTGCGTGCAAAAATTGATATGGCAAGTTCGTTTATGGTTCTTCGTGACCCGACTTTATACCGTGTCCGTTTTGCTAATCACCATCAAACATTAGATAAGTGGTGCATTTATCCAATGTATGATTTCACTCATTGTATCTCTGATGCACTGGAAGGGATCACCCATTCATTATGTACATTAGAGTTTCAAGATAATCGTCGTTTGTATGATTGGGTATTAGATAATATCAGTATTGAATGTCATCCTCAGCAAATCGAGTTCTCTCGTTTAAATCTCGAATACACCATAATGTCAAAGCGCAAGCTTAATGACTTGGTCATAAATGAACATGTTGAAGGTTGGGACGATCCTCGCATGCCTACGGTTGCGGGTTTACGGCGTCGTGGTTACACGCCTGCATCAGTACGTGAATTCTGTGCGCGTATAGGTGTCACCAAGCAAGAAAATATGGTTGAAATGGGCATGTTAGAAGCTTGTATTCGTGAAGACTTAAATGAACACGCGCCGCGAGCAATGGCTGTACTTGACCCTGTCAAAGTTGTAATTGAAAATTATGACGCTGATAAAGTTGAAGTTCTGTCTGTAGCAAATCATCCAAATGATGAAAGCATGGGTCGCCGTGAAGTCCCGTTCACTAAAGAACTTTACATTGAACGTGAAGATTTCCGTGAGGAAGCCAACAACAAATTCAAGCGTTTAGTTACTGATAAAGAAGTTCGCCTACGCGGGGCTTATGTTATAAAAGCTAATCGTGTCGAAAAAGATAAAAATGGTGAAATCACCACAATTTACTGTAGTTATGATGATGAAACTCTGGGTAAAAACCCAAGTGATGGTCGTAAAGTTAAAGGGGTTATACATTGGGTATCGGTAAGCGAATGTATCAGTGCAGAAGTGCGTTTGTACGACCGCTTGTTTAATATACCGAACCCGGCTGCAGCTGAGGATTTTACAGCAACATTAAATCCAAATTCATTGGTAGTACTAAATAACGCCAAACTTGAACATTCATTGGCAAGTGCTGCACCAGCACAAGCTTTCCAGTTTGAACGTACTGGGTATTTTTGTCGTGATACTAAAGCTGAAAATCTAGTATTTAACCAAACGGTTGGCCTTAGAGATTCATGGGCTAAAATGGATCAAAAGTAATCCTGCTATATTCCTACCTCATAAAGTTGGGGTAGGTAACGACCTATACTTTTAGGTGCAATAAAATACAAACATAAAAAAACCTGCAATTTGCAGGTTTTTTTATTATCGATAGTAATTATTGACTATCGGCGTAGGCTTTACAGGCCGCAGTATCATAGCATTCACCGTATAAATACAACGAATGATTTGTTAGTTTGATACCACTTTCATCAGCAATTTCAACTTGACGTCGCTCAATCATATCGTCTTCAAACTCTACAACCTTACCACATTTTAAGCAAACTAGGTGGTCATGGTGAGTGCTGCCAGAAAGTTCAAATACTGATTTACCACCTTCAAAGTGATGACGGCTTACAATTCCAGCATCATCAAATTGGTTTAAAACACGATAAACTGTCGCTAGACCAATCTCTTCGCCTAGGTCTAAAAGAATTTTGTAGACATCTTCAGCGCTGATGTGTTGGTTATCTGGAGATTGTAAAATCTCTAAAATTTTAATACGCGGTAAAGTAACTTTTAAACCGGCTTTCTTTAATTCCAAGTTGTGATCAGTCATTAATCTGTCTCAATGTTTATTTGGTTATACTAGACACCTTACAAAGATGTGCACGACACATTAGCATCGATTAGAATAACGCGCCTGTGAAATAAGTGCAAAGAACAATTCGTTAATTATCAAAAAAGGCTAACTATTTGATAGTTCTTTAAACACTTATCAGCTTAATCTGCTAATTCGCTTAAACACATTTCTTCATATACTTGAGCTGACCATTCTTTAACTCGTTGCTCAGTGAGTTCTGGTTGACGGTCTTCATCAATGCCTAATCCAACAAAGTGGTTTTCATCAGCCATCCCTTTTGAGGCCTCAAAGTCATAGCTTTCGCTTGGCCAATGGCCAACAACAATCGCACCACGTTCAGTGACAATATCATTAATCATGCCCATCGCATCAAGGAAATACTCTGCGTAATCTTCTTGATCGCCACAGCCGAATATAGCTACCAACTTACCGTCAAAATCAACTTCTTCAAGTTCTGGGAAAAAGTCATCCCAATCACATTGTGCTTCGCCGTAGTACCATGTTGGAATGCCGAATAAGATCAAATCAAATTCCGCTATTTCTTCTTTAGAACTTTTTGCAATGTCATGCACTGCCACTAGCTTTTTACCTAATTCTTTTTGAATCATCTTTGCTATATGTTCTGTATTGCCTGTATCACTGCCGAAAAAAATACCTACGCTTGCCATGAAATTAAAACCTTCTATGTATCAATAGCCAATCTTTCTTGTAAAATTGTTTCGATCAATGCGCTGCGGCTAATATCTTGCGCATCAGCCATATCACTAAGAGCCTGATATAGCTGAGATGAAACCTTAAATTCTACACGCTTTAAACCGCGTGCTTTATCTCTTTTTATTTGATTACGCTTATTTACCTTTAACTGCATCTCCCTTGTTAGGGGATTAGTCTTTGGTCTGCCTGGGCGTTTTTCGTAATCAAATAAATCGAGAGTTGTACGATCTGTTTCTGATTTGGCCATGGTTAAACCACACCCGCACCTTGCCAAAAGACTTGAATAAGCCCCTTTGCAATAAAGCCTGAACAGCCTAAAAATAGCACTAGCCAGACGATATAGCGGCCAAATTTTGGCACATCACCGCGCTTAAGCACATCTTGAATGGCCATACCGATAAAAAAGAACACACCGGCTAAGCCAAAATACAACCCTAAGGTATCAAATTCGTTAATTAACTGACTGACCATCAACGTATAACCTTTAAATTAAACGGCGCGTACTATAGCACACAAAATTGTAATAATTTAGGGTGTGATATCAAAAAAACATGATTAAATTCTTGCCATTTAAGAATTTAAAAAATCTTTAATCACCTTATTTACTGCTTCGGGTTTTTGCGCGTGCAACCAGTGTCCAGCGCCATTTATAACCTTAGCTTGTGCTTTTGGAAATAAGTTCATAATGGCACTGCGGTGAGATGCCAAAATATAGTCAGAATCATTTCCTTTGACAAAGAGTGTATCACATAAATAAGAATCATTTGCTTTAATCCCTGATAAAATATGTTTATATTCTTGCTCCAGCACAGGTAAATTAAAACGCCAAACAAATCGACCAGTATCGTCTTTGGCAAAGCTTTTTAATAAAAATTGTCTGACACCCAATTCATTAATATGTTCCTGCATTAAAGTATCAGCTGCTTTACGCTCATTAAGTTCATGCTTGGCTACTTTATTTAACGCCTTAAAAATCTCATCATGGCTAGAGTTATAAGAAACCGGGGCTATATCAAGCACCACTAACCGAGAGACAATCTCAGGGGCATTAAGTGCAACTTGCATGGCTACTTTTCCACCCATTGAATGACCTATAATATGGGCTTTCGCTATATTTAAATGACTCATTAATGCTTGTACATCATTGGCCATATCAGTATAAGTCATAGTTTGCGAATGAAATGACTTGCCGTGATTGCGTAAGTCAATGTTGGTAACTGTAAAGTTTTCAGATAATGGTTTAGCAATACTATTTAAATTTTCAAGGGAACCAAACAAACCATGAATAAGAATAACATGAGGACCTTGGCCAGATTGTACATAGTTTAATAACATGGTTGTCTCCTAAATATAGTCGCTGTATTTTGCCTCGCGAAATAACAAATTGCAAAACATAGAGAATTAAATCAGGTTTGGGTATAATCAAACACGAAGAAAAAATGTGACCCGTAATGACAGGAATAACATGAAAAAAATTGACATAGACGACGAGTTATATCAATACATTGCTAGTAATACACAAAGTATCGGCGAAAGTGCTTCTACCATTTTACGTCGTTTATTAAATCTCAGTGGCGAAACAATCGCCCCTGTATCAAGTGATTCTTCAGTAAGTTTGAGTAAAGAACCTGAACAGGAAAATATTACCAACGCTGAAGAGGCGGCTACTCAAACCAGCCTACCAGCACCTGTCACCGCAGTGACACAAAAAAATGCTAATGTATTTAACATACTAAATAAAGAAGAGCTTGCCATGCAAAAGGGCGTGGTAGGGCGTTTCTTATTTATCCTATCGGCATTTTATAGAACACATAAAACTGATTTTGCAAACGTACTTGAGATCAAAGGGCGTGATCGTGTTTATTTTGCCACCACAAAAAAAGCATTATTAGAAAGTGGTAGCAGTATGAATCCTAAAAACATCCCTGATACAGAATATTGGGTGATGACTAACTCAAATACAACGCGTAAAAAAATGATGTTACATGAAGTTGCACTGTGTCTTGATTACAGTGCCACTGACGCTGAAAAAATTCGTGACTACTTATAAGGAATATTATGGCAATTCATCCAAACGCGGGTAAAACTGCATCGCAATCATGCTTAGTTAATGTTCCTAAGCTTGTGTCGGCGTATTATTTAAATGAACCTGATTTAGAGCAAAACCCTGAGCATTCAGTCGCCTTTGGCACATCGGGTCACCGAGGTTGCTCGTACGATGTTAAGTTTAATGAATCACATATTTTGGCTATTACCCAAGCAATTTGTGACTATCGTAAACACAATGATATTTTTGGACCATTATTCTTAGGCAAAGACACCCATGCGTTAAGTGAAGCGGCTTTTAACTCTGCAATAGAAGTATTGGTAGCAAATGAAGTACAAGTGATCACCCAAGAAAATGATGAATTCACCCCCACTCCGGTGATTAGTCATGCAGTGGTTTGCCATAATAAAAAAAATCCTAACGAATTAGCTGATGGCATTGTTGTTACTCCATCACATAATCCACCCGAAGATGGTGGCTTTAAATATAACCCACCTAATGGCGGTCCTGCAGATACAGATGTAACTAAATGGATTGAAGACAGAGCGAATCAACTATTAATTGAAGACTTAGTGGAAGTTGAATTGTTTCCATTTGCTAAAGCCTCTCGTTCGGGATTTATTAAGTACCAAGATTTAATGACCCCGTATATTGATGACTTAAGTAATGTTATTAACTTACAAGCTATTAGTGATGCAAAAATAAAAGTAGGTATTGATCCTCTAGGTGGTTCAGGCATAAACTTCTGGCCTGTTATTGCCAAAAAATACAACTTAGACCTGACAGTCGTAAATGATCAGATTGATCCGCGTTTTGGTTTTATGCCGCTTGATAAAGACGGCAAAATTCGCATGGATTGCTCATCACCTTATGCAATGACAAGCTTAATTGCCTTAAAAGATGATTTTGATATTGGCATCGGTAATGACCCTGATTACGACCGTCATGGCATTGTTACTCCAGATGGGTTAATGAACCCGAATCACTTTTTAGCTGTGGCGATTGATTACTTGCTTAATCATCGTGATTGGTCAGCTAGTGTTGAAATTGGGAAAACCCTCGTTTCTAGTGGCATGATTGATAAGGTCACTGAGCGTAATGACCGCAAAGTGAGAGAAGTGCCAGTCGGCTTTAAATGGTTTGTTGATGGGCTAAGCAAAGGCACGCTTGCCTTTGGCGGGGAAGAAAGTGCTGGTGCGGCATTTTTACGCTTTGACGGCACGGTCTGGTGTACAGATAAAGATGGCTTCATTATGGGCCTATTAGCTGCAGAAATCCTGGCTGTAACAGGTAAAACACCTTCACAGTTATATAATGAGCTTAAACAAGAGTTTGGTGCACCGTTTTATAAACGTATTGATGCACCGGCTAGCACAGCACAAAAAAATCGCTTAAAGGCGTTGTCGGCGGACGATGTAAAAGCTCAAGAACTTGCCGGAGAGCCTATTTTACAAAAGCTCACTCATGCCCCTGGTAATAATGCGGCTATTGGTGGCTTAAAAGTTGTCACAGAGAATGGCTGGTTTGCTGCGCGTCCTTCAGGTACAGAAGATATTTATAAAATATACCTCGAATCGTTCAAAGGTGAAGCGCATTTAGCACTACTTGAAAAAGAAGCTAAAGAGTTAGTCGACTCTGTTATTAGTTAACAGGGTTTAAACTAGTTTAAAAACGGCTGATTTAATCAGCCGTTTTTGTATTTACTCTCACAAATTAATTTGCACATAAGGGCGTCCATATTATGTCAGCCACCCCAAGCTATATCGATGAATTAAAAAAAACAGGTGATTTCTTAACGCTTAGCCGTAATAACGAATGGCACTTAGATGCTGGACATTTTGTACTAGCAAATGGTACTCAGGTAGCAGTGCACGATACTGGTGTTATTGAATTCCAACCCAGTGTTACAACAACGAAAGATGTAGTGCTTTCAAGCGCAGTGCATGGTAACGAAACTGCGCCAATAGAGATTTGCGATGAGTTAATAAAGCATATAATCAGTGGTGAGCTTAAATTAGCGCAGCGAGTGTTATTTATATATGGTAATCCTAAATCTATAAATATTGGTTTACGTTTCGTTGAAGAAAACCTTAATAGACTATTTAATGGGCATCATACTGAAGAGGGTATTGCTATGAATGACGAGCGCGTCCGCGCTTGTAAACTAGAGCAATACGTTACTAACTTTTATAGTCGTGGTGAGCAAGGCAGCGCACGTTGTCATTATGATTTACATACAGCTATTCGTGGTTCAAAAAATGATAAGTTTGCTGTATATCCGTTTTTAAATGGTAAGCCATGGAAAAAGTCGCAGCTACAATTTTTGTTAAGTTGCGGTGTTAATACCGTCTTAATGATGAAATCTGCAGCCACTACATTTAGTTATTACTCATCGTTTGTTCACGGTGCAGACTCATTTACAATAGAGCTTGGACAAGTTAAACCATTTGGTGAAAACGATATGTCGCGATTTGAGAAAACTAAACAAGCACTCACTGCATTAATTAGCCAAAAAAATGTAGAATATAAAGAATTTAATGCTAGTGATTTTGAGTTGTTTTCGGTTTATCGAACGATAAATCGTAGTCATGAACATTTTTCGTTCACGTTTTCGGATGATGCAGAAAACTTTACAGGCTTTGCTAAGGGGGAATTACTCGCTACAGATGGTGATACGCAGTACTTTGCAGAGGTTGAAGGTGAAGCGATTATTTTTCCCAATGCAGATGTTGCCTTAGGTCAACGCGCTTTACTAACTGTTATCCCATTGAGTGTTGATAAAAACTTTGTTTGATTTGTTAAAATAATACACCATTGTAGCCCTGTTTTAAGGTTAACTATACTGATTACTGTTAGTGAAAATCATGTATAGTTAACTTTCCACTTGTACTTATCGATTTCTTTTCCTTTCG
>NZ_JBQSVO010000033.1:0-29796 GCF_052376275.1 Pseudoalteromonas sp. AOP7-A1-14
GAGTAATAGCTCTGATTAATACTAATAATTTTCGCCTGTAAATAATAATTTTGCTGTTGGTTTATGATTTTTTCAATTTTTACAGTGAGCTGATATGGTTGTTTTTTATCCACCACGGGTAGCTCGAAAGAGTAAAACAGAGTGAAATGTATTAAAACTATGAAAAATGCACAAATAAAGCCTAACAATAGAGGTAGAAACGGCTTAAAATAAAGGCTCGCTATTAATATGACAATGCTGATGGCAATAAATTCGTGGGTCTGATAATAAAAAACGGCTGTAATACAGCCAATAACAAACCCAAGGCTAATCCACACAGATGTAAATGGTTGCTTTAAATGGCTAAAAAAACGATTCAACGGTTTTTACCCGATCATAACAAGATAAAGAATCATAAATTGTTAAAGATTTTTGGCCGACTTTTGCATGACGCAAACTTGTGGCATCTAAATAGACGCTCTGCTCGTGGAGCATTTGCAGTAGGTTTGTTTTTCGCATTCATCCCTGTTCCTTTTCAAATGGTTCTTGCCGCCGCGATTGCTATTCCTTTAAGAGTTAATCTACCCATTTCTGTTGCAGTCGTGTGGCTTACCAACCCTCTTACTATGCCACCCATATTTTACGGCTCTTACTTAGTCGGTACTTTTGCGCTTGGGCATAAGCCGCAACACTTTGCTTTTGAACCAACTTGGCAATGGTTTATTAACAGCCTAACCACTATAGGCCCTGCATTTTTAGTTGGCTCCATTATATGTGGCGCTTTAGCCTCGATAATAGGCTACTTTACAGTTGATCTTTTATGGCGACGATCAGTCAAAAAAACATGGATAAACCGTCATAAATAAAGTAGAAACTTAAAAGTTTGTGAAGAAAGTATAGACAAAAAAACCAGCTTTAAGCTGGTTTTTTATGAATAAATTAATTTCGATATTATTTAAATCGCCGACGTAAGCCGACAAGGGGTATTAATAATAAACTCAACCAAGAAAAGCTGCCTGATTGACGCTCATATGCTTCTGTTTCAGGGTCAGTACATGAGTCGGCTTCTCCACCGGTTGGAGTAAGCTTTACAGCCACGGCAACACTTTCATACTCAGTATTGCCCTCAATATCTGTAACTATACCACCTAATGTGTCACGTTTTTCAACGGTTTTAGTAGCAACACCAAATATCTCATTATCATTATTAATCTGTCTAGCTTCAGACACTACGTACTTAAAGCGTGTTTCACCATCAGATTCATAGCACGGTAAAAGATCATTTATACTAACGATGCTGTCATCACCTACTTGATATAAAAAGCCTTCACGACGACGCTGACTAGAAGTTATATCAGTTTCACCTTCACCAACAATAAAGCCGTTATCGTTAATATCATGAGCATATGAACTCGAGCTACTAAAGAAATCATTTGGGAATACCGTACTATTACTGGCTATATCATGATAGAAAAACTTAGAACGAGTAGAGTTTTCAATTCGACGTTGTGCGTACCCCACTATGACATTATTTTCATTAATTGCCAGTGACTTTCCTGAAAACCAATCATCTTCTTGATCAATATACTCAACAACTTCACCATCTTTATAATAAACTGGCATATCTAGAATTGTGTCATTATTCTCAAAATAGCGGACGTTAGCTTGTCCAACTACAGTCCCTTTACTATTTACTGCCATCGCATTACTACTAAAAGCAAAGCCATCGTCTTCTTCAGGTGTTAACCCTAAGCCTAAAAGTTCTGTTGATTTAACATTTAAGCTAGCATCTAATGTCCACTTAACCGCCTGCTTATCAAATATACCATTTTGGATACGGTCATTAAAAGTTGGATTGCTTCCAGGGTTTCGATCAATAGTTTCCACACAAGTTGATATAGGTCTTTCTAGATCATCACAGTTTTCGTCTATATTTTCTTGACGATCTTCTGGTATACCTGTGGAAACACTGCCCACGACAATATAATCACCATTGGGGGTCAATTTAATATCAGTGGCTGTACTAATACCACCAAAATCAGCAAAATCAGGTGCAAGAGGTACTTTAACACCCGTATTTGAAATCACCATCGCGCGAGAAATAAAATCACGAACAAAGTATGTTTCTTCTTCAGTTTCATCTTCAGGTGTAAATTGTGTTTTTACATAAGGCGCACTTCCCCATGCCGCAACAACACCGTCTTCACTAATTGCATTATATAAGTTACTTACTGAACGTGTTAAACCGTCATAATCCTCTGACTCAACATCAAATATAACCTGCTCTGTGACTTCACCTCTATCATATTGAGTTCCTACAAGACTAGCCAAGTTTTGATAATTAGGATTGCTCGCTTGAGAAGATAAAAAGCTAACCATAAATGCGTGCGCGTCGGGATTAGTCGCCACAGCATTATTGTTTTCAATATCATCAAGGGTGAAGGTAATTTCTTTATTTATGACCTCAAAGGCGTTTTCTTCTGTTTGATAGGCACTTTCAATAAGGCTATCCTCAAAATCAATGTAACTTACATCAATGGGTAAGTTATAAAGGCCGTTAGCAGAGCCAATAACATAACCACTTTCACTCACATCTGAAACATAGCTCAGTTTAGCCCCTTCTAAGGTACCTAACTCTTCAAGTGTATACGCTGCGCTCAATGCCGGTGCGCTCAGCGTCGTTAATATGCTAGCAACGAGTAATTTATATTTCATTTTTATCCTTCTAACTACTGATTCTTTAATTCTTCAAGTTCTTCCCAGCGCTCGAGTGCGGCCTCTAGGTCAGACTCAAGTTTCGCTAAATGGTTCAATGCCTTCGTCGTGCTATCCGCATCTTGTTTAAAAAAGTCGGGGTCATTAACAACAATTTGTTGCGTTTCAAGAGTAATTTCAAGTTGTTCCACTTTACTGGGTAATTGTTCTAATTCAAGCTTTAATTTGTAAGAAAATTTATTGCTTTTGTTTTGGGCTTTAACAGGTGTTACAGAGGCCGTTTTATCGACTTTTTTGGTTACTGGTTGCTGCTTTTTAGCTTGTTCAGCTTGATAGCTAACAAATTGCTCGTAATCGGTATAACCACCGACGATATCAGTAATAACGCCATCACCTTCAAATGCCCAAACACTGCTACAGGTATTATCAATAAACTCACGGTCATGACTTACAATTAGCACTGTACCTTGATATTGATTAATTATATCTTCTAGCAATTCAAGGGTTTCAATATCCAAGTCATTAGTTGGCTCATCGAGCACTAAAATATTAGATGGCTTTAAAAATAACTTAGCTAATAATAAGCGATTCTTTTCCCCTCCGGATAAGGCTTTAACCGGCGTGCGTGCACGTGCAGGTGGAAACAAAAAGTCTTGTAAATAACCAAGCACATGGCGTGAACGCCCCCCCATCATCACTTCTTGCTTACCTTCTGCAACATTATCTTGCACTGTGGCTTCTTCATCAAGCTTTTGACGATATTGGTCAAAATAAGCAAATTCTAAGTTTACGCCCTGCTTTATATCACCGCTATCGGCTGCTAAATCACCAAATAACAGTTTTAATAAAGTCGTTTTACCAATACCATTTGGACCAACTAGTCCAATACGGTCGCCGCGCATAACTAAAGTAGAGAAATCATTAGCGATCACTTTATCTTTAAAAGCATGACTAAGGTGCTTAGCTTCAAATACTAACTTACCTGAGCGGTCAGCCGTTTCGATATTAAAGTCTGTTTTACCAACTTGATCAACACGTTGCTTACGCTCATTACGTAATTGCTTAAGCTCTCGTACACGCCCTTCATTACGTGTACGACGCGCCTTAACACCTTGGCGTATCCACGCCTCTTCTTCAGCTAAACGCTTATCAAAAAGCGCGTTTTGAGACTCTTCAACTTTCAAGTCATGGGCTTTTTGCTCAAGGTAAGTTGCGTAATCGCCAGGGTAAGAAATTAACTTACCTCGATCTAAATCTAAAATACGTGTAGCCACAGCGCGAATAAAAGCACGGTCATGTGAGATAAATACAATGCCGCCTTTAAATTCCTTTAAAAACTCTTCAAGCCAGATAACACTTGCCATATCTAAGTGGTTAGTTGGTTCATCAAGTAATAATAAATCAGGCTCACTAACAAGTGCTCGTGCTAGGGCTACTTTACGTAACCAACCACCAGAAAGAGACTCAAGCTTAGCCTCTGGCGATAGCTCAAGACGGGTCAACACTAATTGAATACGACTATCAAAACGCCAACCATCTGCTGCTTCTAACTTAGTCGATAAGCGTTCTAATTTATTTAATAGCTTATCAGTACACTCTGTTTGCAGTTGAGTACTAACATGATGGAAATCAATTAATAGGTTAGCAATATCAGGCATGCCTTGGGCTACATAATCAAACACGGTACCATTAGCACCCTTAGGTGGATCTTGTTCAAGGCGCGATATTTTAAGGCTACTAATTTGGTTAGTTTCACCATCATCGAGAATTACTTGACCATCTAATACTTTTAAAAGTGTTGATTTACCTGCGCCATTACGGCCAACTACACATACCCGCTCACCCGACTCTATCACTGCATCAGCGTTATCTAATAAAGGATGTGTACCGTAAGCAAGCTGCGCTTTAGAAATTCGAATTAAGTCCATACTTCTCTACTGTTGTTTATCATTGTCATTAATCAACTGGTCAACATCTTTTTGGCTAAAGGGCCAAAATAAACGCCTCCCCTTTGGGCTTTTTAACACAGGTATCAATACTTGATATTCGACGATTAAAGTTTCATCGTTCATAATATCAATTAATTGCAAACTATCATTTGTCAGTAAAGGCTGGACTAACTCTGCAGCCTGTTCACATAAATGACAGCCATCTGTGTGGTATAACACCCAATTAGCCATGGGTGATCAACCAGCTATTATGAATTTTTTTATTACGTTTAAAGTCAGGTGAGATTGTCTGCTCTGAAATATTAACAGCTTTTAACCCTAAGCCAATCAAACCAACTTCATCCATCGTAAAACCACGCATATTATTTGAAAAAATCAACGTCCCTGAAGGGCTGAGGATTTTTTTAACCCACGTTAATAATTTAATATGATCGTTTTGGACATCAAAAGCATCTTTCATACGTTTTGAATTAGAAAATGTTGGCGGATCTAAAAAGATCAAATCATATTGGCTCGTTGCATGCTCAAGCCACTTCAAACAATCAGCTTGTTCAAAACGATAGCGGGTATTACTAATATTGTTCAGCTCAAAATTATCTTGCCCCCACTTTAAGTAGGTTTTTGATAAGTCGATGGTAGTAATCGCTTTAGCCCCACCAATAGCAGCATGCACTGAGGCTGTGCCCGTATAAGCAAATAAATTTAAAAAGCGCTTATCTTTAGCATTTTGTTGAATATAACGCCGTGCTAAACGATGATCTAAAAACAACCCAGTATCTAGATAATCAAATAAGTTAACTTTAAATTTAGCGCCAAACTCTTCAACGATTTGAGTACGGTTTTGTTTTGCCATAGGCGTATATTGCTCTTCGCCTTTTTGCTTTTTACGTACTTTGACAGCTATGTTTCCCGGCGTAATATTGAGCTGTTGTGAGGTTAGCGAAATAACATCTTGCAAACGTTTATGGGCAGTGTCATCGTCAATTTCTTTAGGTGCGGCATACTCAAATATTACCGCTGAATCTCCATAAATATCAACGGCTACATTGTACTCAGGAATATCAGCATCGTATACGCGATACGCTTGTACATTATTTTGCTTGAGCCAATTTTTTAAACCCTGTTTATTCTTTTTCATTCGATTGGCAAACGACATTGAACCTTCAAAATTCAATGCTGGCTTGTCTTCGCTCGTTTGGCTTACTTGCTTATCATCGAGTTGATATAAGTTAAGTACCACATCCAGCGGACCATTTTTAAATTTGTAACGTTTCAGCTTAACCAGTTTTAATAACTTAAATAAGCTTTCATCCATCCCTAATAACGCAAGTTTCCAATGGTTAAAGTGCTTTTTGAAGCCCACACCTAAATTGCTGTGTAAATCAACCAACTCAGCCATTGAGCCGATACGTTCACCATAAGGTAGATTAGAAATAACTACACCGGGCAATTTTGCAACACTGGTTAATTTTGTCGCATCGCTGTGTTTAAATTTAATAATACTTGTAAGGTCAGCTCGCTCAGCATTTTCTTGCGCCTTTCGTAGCACGTTTTCATCAAAATCATGGCCGATGAGCCATAGTTTCGGATCAACGATTTCTTCTGCTAACTGCTCTTTTAACTCTTTAAATTTAGCCGCTCTAAAACTAGGCAAACGCTCAAAGGCAAAACCTTCGCGGAATAGACCTGGCGCTTCATTGCGAGCCATCCCAGCCGCTTCAATTAAAATAGTGCCCGCACCACAACATGGGTCAAACAACGGTTGTTGTATATTTTCAAGCCAGCCACTACGAATAATAAGCGCAGCCGCTAAATGTTCTTTAATCGGTGCTTTACCTTGGCCTTGACGATAACCGCGTTCAGATAAACGAGGACCTGAATAATCAATATAAAGTGCAACGCCTTGACGGCTGAGCCTTGCTACAACACGGACATTGGCATCTTGTTTATCAACATTAGGACGCTGTTCAAATAGATCATTAAAATAATCAACAATGGCATCTTTTATAACTAGTCCTGAAAACTGCGTATTTTTAAGAGAGTCATTAGTACCATTAAAATCAACAGCAAACGTTTGAGTTGGGCCAAACCATTCTTGCCAAGGCTGTGAACGTGCAAAATTGTAAAGACTATCTTTGTCTTTTACGCCTTCTTTTTCTTCAATCAACATTAAAATTCGAGTGGCTAGTCGGCTAGCTAAACATACCTTTTGAGCCAATGTTGAATCCGCCTCAAAGCGAACAGAGCCCACGGTTTGTTTGGTTACTTGAGCACCTAGTGCTGTAAGCTCATCAACCAATAAATTTTCGATTCCGATAGAAGTAAGTGCGATAAATTGCAAAGTAATAACCCTTAATAGCTAATTACGCAGGATTATAACATAGGTTCGCCAACAATTACGCCTTAAAGCGCGTAGTTTAGAAGGTAATTAAGCGGTTTGTGTGTGAGATATTTTGTTCAAAATTGGATGTACGCGGTTGTTTAATACACGTATCACTTCAAATTGGTTTAAATGCAGGTTTTCATCAAGTTTAAAGTGTTCACTTAAGTTAATACATAAAGATGCATCTTGGGTGTGTTCTACAATTAAAAACTCACCAGTTTGTACAACTGAAGAAAGCTTAACAATAGCTTCAACACTTGGTTCTGAGCCGGTATATTCTTTAAAAAACCAACTTTTAGCCAGTACAGGTTTTAAATAAAGCTTAGCAGCAGTGGCATTAAGCGAAATTTGGCATAACTCAGCACTGCTGTATATTTTAAAACTATCAAGATACTGATAAACCTGCTGATAAAAAGCAGCATCATCTAAACTAAAATGACTTTGCTGCTTAATTGAGTCGGTAAGCTGACGCAATTTATAGGGAGTACATAATTGCATATCTTGGTCTAAATCGACCAATAAGCGATTACGCTTAGTACAAGCTACCCACTTCCATTGTCTTGATGCTTGAAACATAATTTGCGGCCTCCCTAAAAAATAATATTTGCAAGTTATATAATTATAGCTACTTTTGACCATTTTTAAAACACTCTGTTAGAACATTTAATTAATGATCAGAAGCTTAGATAACTGATCCTTATAAGTCGTTAACGATCGTTTTTACCAATTGTGGACCTTTATAAATAAACCCAGAGTAAACTTGAATCAAACCAGCACCGACATCGAACTTTTCTTTAGCAGAGCTCGCATCATCAATACCACCTACACCAATAATGGGTAACTTACCTTGTGTTAAACGTTTCAACTCACTAACCACGTGGGTTGCACGCTCACGCACAGGTTGACCCGACAAGCCTCCTGCTTCATCAGCATATTGTTGACCTTGTACAGCAGCGCGTTCTAAAGTGGTATTTGTGGCAATCACACCATCTATTTTATTATTGATCAATGAATCACTTACTTGAGCAATTTGCACTTTATCTAGATCAGGTGCGATCTTAACCAGCATAGGTACCGGTTTACCGTGTTTAGCACTTAAATTTAACTGCTCAGATTTTAAGCTTTGTAATAAATCATCTAATGCTTCACCGTATTGTAAATCACGTAGACCTGGCGTATTAGGCGATGAGATATTAACGGTAATATACGAGGCATACTCAAAAACTTTACGCATACAGTGAATATAATCGTCTTTACCCTGCTCATTAGGGGTGTCTTTATTTTTACCAATATTAATACCTAAAATACCATCATACTTGGCGGCTTTTACGTTATTAACTAAATTATCCACGCCTTTATTGTTAAAACCCATACGGTTAATAATCGCATTCGACTCAGGTAAACGAAACATCCGTGGCTTATCGTTACCAGCTTGTGCGCGCGGCGTAACGGTACCCACCTCAATAAAGCCAAAACCCATTTGACCAAATGCATCGATACACTCTGCATTTTTATCAAGGCCTGCGGCTAAGCCGACTGGATTTTTAAATGTTAAACCGAGAAAATCTACAGGCTTATCTGCAAGTGATTGCGACCAAGCAGCACTGATTGGCGTGTTAGCAAAACGACGCAAATTGTTGAGTGCAAATTCATGAGCCCATTCCGCATCACGGGTGAACATAAAACGGCGAGCAAGATCATAAAACATGGAAGGTTCCTCTTATCTAACAAAAAGCGCAGCCATAAACTAACCCCCAAGTAATGCTGATTATCTGGTTTAATTTATAACTAGGCAAAAAAATACCCCAACTTAGAAGCTAAGCTGGGGTAGGTATTTTAACGACTTTTCAACTATATGGAAGTGTCGCAATTGTGTCCTAGTAGCATTAGCTCACGCAACGCCACAGAAAACTTAGCAAAATCATGGCTTTGTGATGTTTTGAATTCAGAGAGCATTTGCTGCCAACGTTGCAATAACAGCTCTTTGCTATCCATCCATTGATCAATCTGTGCATCAACGTCTTTATTTTTGCCCTCGAAGCTATTAATAACTACCGCTGACAGTAGGCGTTGCTGCCAATCAAGCTCTTCTCGGTACGAAGCGCGTGCCAATGCTTGCCAGTGGTTTGACACTGGTTGATTAGTAATTTGCTCTAAGAACCAATGTAAGCCCATACGAGCGCCTAGCTTGAAGTAAGTGTGAGAAACCATATCAATACTACGATTTGATTTATTAGCAATTTCAGCTAAATCCATAACTGAGAATAAGCTAGATAAAGATGAGACACGGGTTGCCAATGCTTTTGGTACACCGTTATCAATTAATTTACCTGACGCTTTTGCTAAGCGCTCACTTTCTTTATCGACTGTGTATACATCCAAGTTTTTACTTAAATCTGCAAATGTTGGTGTATAGAAATCAATGGCTTGCGTAATAGTTTGTCCTTTATTGCGATGGCGTAAGAACCAACGTGTTGCTCGACGAACAGTACGGCGTAATTGATACAGCATTTCAGTTTGCACTGCTGCTGGAATTTTATTATCAAGCGCTACAATAGACACCCATGTATCACGCATTTGGAATACTTCTTTAGCGATTGAATAGCAAACCGCAATTTCAGCTTCACTTGCGCCAGTTTCTTCATGCATACGTACCATGAAGTTTAAGCCCATGTCATTTACGATATTATTGGCAAGTTTAGTGGCAATAATCTCTTTGCGTAGTGGATGGTTATCCATCGCATCATTAAACTTCTCACGCAGTGGCACAGGGAAAGAGTGCACCAGTAACTGACGATAATATGGGTTTTCAGTAATTTCTTCGCTAACTAATGATTCTTTCAGAACCATTTTCGCGTACGAAACTAACACTGAAAGCTCAGGACGAGTTAAGTCTTTACCCGCCGCCGCACGCTCTGCAAGCTCTTCATCAGTTGGAATAAACTCAATTGCACGATTAAGCTTACCGTCTTTTTCAAGAGCATTAATAAAGCGTACTTTCTCTTTTAGCGTTGACGTTCCTTTAGATTGCGTAATTGATAACGTGTGCGTTTGACGATAACAATCTTTTAGCACTAACTCAGCAACCTCTTCAGTCATCGAATAAAGAAGCTCATCACGTTGTTTACGCGTTAAGTCACCCGATGCAACCAGACCATTAAGTAAAATTTTAATATTTACTTCGTTATCTGAACACGCCACACCACCCACATTATCAATGAAGTCAGTATTTACACGACCACCGTTCGCTGCAAATTCAATGCGGCCAAGTTGGGTAGCGCCTAAGTTGCCACCTTCACCAAGTACTTTGGCACCAAGTTCACCACCATTAATTCGTAATGCATCGTTGGCACGATCTCCAACATCAGCGTCAGTTTCTTTACTGCTTTTAATGTAAGTGCCAATACCGCCATTCCACAGTAAATCAAATTCCATCATTAACACGGCTTTGATCAATTCGTTAGGCGTCATGCTGGCTTTTTTAGTACCAAGCATTTTTTTCATTTCAGGACTTAAGCTAATAGACTTAGCGGCACGTGAGAAGACACCACCACCTGCAGAGATAAGATCTTTATTATAATCTTCCCATGATGAGCGAGGTAACTTAAATAAACGCTCACGCTCAGGATATGATTTAGCAGCATCCGGTGTTGGATCAACAAATATATGCATATGGTTAAAGGCAACTTGCAAGCGAATATGCTTAGATAACAACATGCCGTTACCAAATACATCCCCTGCCATATCGCCAATTGCAACGACAGTGAAATCAGTAGCTTGACAATCGATATCCATTTCACGGAAATGTCTTTTAACTGACTCCCACGCACCACGAGCTGTAATGCCCATTTTCTTATGGTCGTAACCCACAGAGCCACCTGATGCAAATGCATCACCTAGCCAGAAGTTATATTCATTAGCAATGCCATTCGCGGTGTCAGAGAATGTCGCAGTACCTTTATCGGCTGCTACAACTAAATATGCATCATCACCATCATGACGAGTTACGTCGCGCGGCGCTACAATGTCACCTTTTACAATGTTATCGGTGATATCTAATAAACCCCGAATAAATATTTTGTAGCACTCTTGGCCTTCTTTGAAAAACGCTTCGCGCTCAGTTGGTAGTTGTTTACAAACAAAACCACCTTTTGAACCAACAGGAACAATTACTGCATTCTTAACTTGTTGCGCTTTAACTAAACCTAAAACTTCAGTACGAAAATCTTCACGACGGTCAGACCAACGAAGACCTCCACGTGCAACGCTGCCATAACGTAAATGCACACCTTCAACACGAGGCGAGTAAACAAATATCTCAAACGCAGGTAAAGGTAGCGGTACATCTGCAATTAAGCTTGGTTTGATTTTAAATGAAACGTAAGACTTAAACTGGCCGGCTTCATTTTTTTGGAAAAAGTTAGTGCGCAATGTAGCAACAATCATATCCACGTATAAACGAATAATACGGTCATCGTCTAAGTTAGCTACATTTTCAAGCTCTTGATGAATTTGCACAACTAGCTTTTCTAAAGCTTTTTCGCTAGCAGGATTTTTAATAGAGAACTTTTTAGCAAATAAATTAACGATTTTAGCAGCAATCGCAGGATAATTAGCAAACGTGCTTTCAATATAAGTTTGCGAGAAAGTCACGCCTATTTGACGCATATATTTAGCGTACGCACGCAAAATAGATGCTTCACGGCCCGTAAGGCCACCCATTAACACTAAGCGGTTAAAACCATCATTTTCTAATCGATTACCCCAAACATTAGTCAGCGCTGCACGAAAACGCGCCGACACTTTGTCAAAATCAGCCATACCTTGGCTATCAATAAGCATTGAGAAGTCCATGATCCAATTGATACGACCGTCACTTGTTTTGACCGAGTATGGGGTCTCACCCACTACGCGCAGACCAAAATTTTCAAGCATTGGCATAACGTCAGATAAATGGATTGGTTCATCTTTGTGGAATAAGCTTAAACGTACGATATTGCTGTTTGCTTCTTCTTGCGGACGGTAAAACAGCATTTCTAGCTTGTTATCATCGTTTAGTAGCTCAAGTTTTTCGATATCGACAACCGCAGCACTTGGTAATACTTGATCTTTATATGAGCGTGCAAAACCTTGTGCATATTTACGATTTAAATCGTTACCACGCGCTTCACCCACAGATTCAAGTAATGCAGATTGTAGTTTATCTTCCCAAGTACGGGCCGCTTCGATTAAATTATTTTCAATATCTTTCACGTCATATTCAATATTTTTGTGAGTCGCACGAACGATGTAATGAGTGCGCGCAAGTGTTGACTCAGAGAAGAAAGTGGTAAATTCGACTTTATCGTCAGAATTAAATGCATTAGCTAATATACTTTGTGTTTCATAGCGAAGTGCTGTGTTGTAACGTTCACGAGGTACATAAACCATACAGGAGAAGAAACGACCATAAGCATCTTTACGCACAAATATGCGGCACATATCACGTTCTTGCACTTGTAAAACACCCATAGCAACTTCAAGTAACTCCGCCTCACGCGCTTGAACAAGTTCATCCCGTGGGTAGGTTTCAAGAATATTTAATACCGCTTTATAGGCATGAGTACCTTGAGCAAAATCACACATAGCCATAATACGATTAATTTTACTTTCTAAAACGGGTACATCTGAAGCACTATTGTTATAAAAACTTGATGAGAATAAGCCAATAAAACGGTCCTCTCCCACTACATTGCCTTTGTCATCAAAACGTTTGATGCCAACATAATCAATATAGGCTGGGCGGTGTACCCGTGAAACTGAATTAGTTTTGGTTAAAATCAATAGATTGTTGCTGCGTGCTTCTTGTCGCGCCACTTCAGGCAAGTCTGATAGTAATCGTGTATGTTCTTCTGTTGAATTTTTCATCAAGCCAAGACTGGTATCCATTAAGCCCTTAAGCTGATAATCACCTTGTACTGGCGACAACTCATATTGACGATAGCCCATCAAAGTAAAGTTGTCTTTAACTAGCCAATCCAAAAACTCGACAGTTTCTGCAACATTATTTTTATTATTGTTGTGCTTACGTTTAGGTAAGTCTTTACTTACAGCTATCAGTTTATCGCGAATTGGCTGCCAATCTTCAACAGCAGTCGATACATCAACTAGTACTGACTCAAGTTCAGCTTTGAACGAATCAATTACAGCTGAATCGGTTTGACGGTCTATTTCGATAAAGAAAACTGTTTTTGTTGATGTTGATTCTTGATCCGCTTTTAAATTAGATAAAGCAGTAATTTTAGAGGCTTTATCGCGCTTAATCTTTAACGGGCTATGCAGTAGTAAGTGAGAAGCGATATTTGCGCGGTTCATGGCCATACGCACAGAATCAACTAAAAATGGCATATCTTTAGCGATGATTTCTATAATCGTGTGCGATGACTGCCAGCCATCTTTTGCTACTTCAGGATTGAAAACGCGGATCACCGCGTTATCAGAGGTGTTTTTTTCTAGCGAGTTCCATAGGCTAAGTGCAGCGCCATATAAGTCACTATCGTTGCGATGAGCCAAATCCTCTTTAGACATATTGCTGTACAAGGCTTTGGCAAATTTCTCAACGAGTAACACATTATCAGCGTGAACTTTTTTCTGGATCAGCTTGCAGACATTATCTAAGATAACCGAGGCTTGCCCTTCATTTCGTGTCATTGTATGTTCCTTAAATCTATACCATCTAACACAGATGGGATATTTGTACAGCCGTTTAATTAACGTGGAGTCAGGTAAATTCTAACGCTTTTAAAATTAATAAACAGCCCTTTCGATGAAAACATTTTAAGCATTTCAGCTATTTGGTCATCTATTCACAAAATGTAGATATAAATGGCCATTACGGCCATTTTGGAGCACAACTATTCACATTATTTTTTCTGGTCAGTCCAGAGTAAACTCCCTATTGCAGGTAAAAGTAGCACTGCACCTAACATATTCACTAAAAACATAAAGGTTAATAGGATCCCCATATCTACTTGAAACTTTAGATCTGAGAAAATCCACGTACTAACACCAATCGCTAAAGTAATACCGGTAAACAACACTGCACTACCGCGCTCAACTAATGCGTTGCGATAAGCAACAGGTAATGCCACACCTTGTTTTAATTGCCCCATCATCGATGACAAAATATAAATACCGTAGTCAACGCCAATCCCGACACCTAACGCTATTACTGGCAAAGTAGAAACAGTTAAGCCTATTTCCAACTGTACCATTAAAGCCTGTGCAAGCGTCGATACTATATACAGCGGTAACACCACTGCAACGGTTGCTTTTACACTTCTAAAACTAATTAAGCATAACAGAATAACCGCACCATAAACGTAGAGCATCATCGGCAACTGCGCCGCCGATACCGACTCGTTCGTTGCAGCCATAACCCCAACCGGGCCGGAGGCTAATTTAAAGGCCAATTTATCGGTTTGCTCTTGCTTAGCAAATGCCTTGATGCTCGCGATTACTGAATCAATAGTCTCTGCTTTGTGATCGTCCAAAAAGATGATCACCGGCATCACCGAACAATCACCATTTAATAAGCCGGTACTGGTCTCAACCCGTGCAGTCGATTGCACTAAACTGGCTGTATTTCGCGGTAAGCTTTGCCATTTTAAATTGCCTTCGTTATAACCTACATTAACCGATTGCGCCACAGAGCTTAAACTTATCACTGATTGCACACCTGATAGGTTTTCAACTTTCCACTGAAAATGACTAATGCGCTCCATTACATTATGTTCAGTACATGCCGCCGGATACGCTTCCACTATGACTTTTAAAATATCAGACGATATAGTGTATTTATCCGATATTAAAAAAGTATCTTGGTTATAGCGTGCGTCTTGGTGTAGTGATGGTGCACCTGCTTGTAAATCACCAATACGCATTTTATCTGCTTGCCAATAACCTAAAGCAAATAATACCAATGTAAAACCAATAATCAGTTTAGCAAATTTCGGGTCGGTCGCCTTAACCAGTAACTCTCTCATTGAATCGAGCAAATTCGGTTTGTTGCTATTACCTGACTGAATTTTCAAAGATTTTTCAAAATGTAAGTACGACGCCCATACCGGCAATAAGATTAAGTTGGTAAATATAATCATTGCTACACCTAAGCTAGCAGTAATAGCAAGTTCACGGATAATACCAATATCTATAGTTAACAGAGTTAAAAAGCCCACAGTATCGGATAATAAAGCAATACCACCAGGTATTAATAAAGCCCTAAAACTTGCTTGGCAGCACGCACGTGTAGTACCTCCTTCAACTACTTTTTTACCAATGGCATTGATCATTTGTACGCCATGGCTAACACCAATTGCAAAGACTAGAAATGGTACCAAAATAGACATCGGATCGAGACCAAACCCTAAACTCGATAACAACCCTAGTTGCCAAACGACTGCAATAATAGAGCATGCAATGGGTAGTACAGTGAGCTTTAAGCTACCGCAAAAAATCCACACCATGGCAAAAGTAAAGGCAATCGCAATGGCAAAAAACAACACCACCCCTTTTGCACCATCAGCAATGTCACCGGCCATTTTGGCGAATCCAATAATATGGATACTCACTTTCTCAGTGCTTAGGGGCTCACGTATTTCGCTCTCAAGTTTTTCTGCAAATGCTAACGTATCAAGCTTTTCCTGAGTTTGCGGTTCAATTTCAAGTAGTTCTGCAGTCACCATAGCGCAAGAGTAATCGCTGGCAATCATACGACCAACTACTTTTGCTTTTTCAATATTCTCTTTTACTACTGCAAGACCACGCTTATCCGCAGTAAAACTAGCAGGTATAACTGGCCCACCAGCAAAGCCATCCTCAACAACTTCAACAAAGCGTGCGCTGGGTGAAAAAATTGAATTAACTAAAGTACGGTTAACGCCGGGAATAAAATAGAGCTGGTCGTGTACGGCTTTAAGCTGAGTAAAAAATTCGGGATTAAAAATATCGCCATCGGCATCACACACCGAGATTAAAATACTATTTGCTCCACCAAATTGTTTTTCATGTTTGGTGTATACCTTCATATACTCATGGTTAAGCGGTATATTTTTATTAAATGAAGCATCTAGCTGAATATCTGCGGCTTTAAAAAGCAGCATACAAGTAACAATGACAAAAGTGACGACTGCCACTAAGCGATAACGAAAAACCGACTTTTCAATAAAGTCTAATAAACCACGCATCAAGGGTTCAACTCCTTCACTTTAATGCCATCTTCAGAGGCCATAACTAATTTACCTTCAAATAACACACCATCAAGTAATGCTTTACCGTCGGCTAATTGCTCAACACTCAATTGGTTATCTTTGAGGTGGTAGATAACACCGCTGTTAGCCAATAATAGCCATTGCTTATTGTTATATTTGATAATGCTATTAACAGTTGCGTGAATATCATTTTCGATTTTTTGCCATGAGGCCTGTTGCCCATCACGAACAAAAATATTACCGCGAAGCCCTGCAACTATTTCTTCACCTTTAAGTTGGTTAAGTGATGATGCAAACGCAAAAAATGAACCTACATAAATTTCATCCAAGCGCTGCCAAGTTTGGCCTTGGTCGTCACTTTGTGCCAAAAGCCCCATTTCACCAACCAACATTAAACGCTCATTAGTACTAATAATACGATTAAAATGTGGAAGAATTGATGCGGTTTCAGCCTCGTATTCCTCAGGATAATCCGTTTTCAAATCATTTAGGTAATCGCGGTCTTCTGGAAATAACAAACTATCTAAAAAACGTTTTTCCCAGCTTTCACCACCATCACTAGTTTTATAAAACATGCCGTAAGCGCCTACAGCAAAACCGTTTTGGTTATCTGTAAATAAAATATCTAAACACGGTTTATCAAGTCCTGGAAGGGATTGCTGTAGTTGCCAATTTTGCCCGCCATCTTGGCTATTAATAATGGTAGCGTCATGACCACACGCCCAGCCATTTTTATTATCAACAAAGTCTATCGCGGTTAATAAAACTTGAGTTGGTACGCTCGCTTGTTGCCAACTTTTAGCATCTGAACTTGAAATTACAACACCATGCTTGCCTACGGCTATCAGGTTTTGACCTGTGTATTCAATATCCGTTAATAATGTTTTTTCAGCATTAGGTGCGACGATCGCACTAGATGTACTTGGTGCGTCTTGTGCACAGCATGAAGCACTATAAGCAAGACAAGCATAAAGCAAATACTTCATAAATATTAATCACCTTGATAGATTTGTGGCATTGTCATTATATTTTGCAGGTGGGTTATCCCGTTGCGAATGAAGATGACAAACGCGAAAAGAGAAAAGGCACCTGCAAAAGCAGGTGCCTATGTATTTTAACGTCCCGCGCGACGCAGCGCGCTTGATGTGAATTCGTTGTCATTGAACGACTGCGAGAAATCATACATTTTCTCTTGGTTATCAAGACCAATTGCTAAATAACGACGCGAGTTTAAATCATGATATACATCTAACGTACTCCAATGCGTCATCGCATCATAGTAATTTAAACCATGAGCCATGGCCACTCGGTACATTTGATCACGGTTATCATAAATATCCGTTACATGTACTTGCCAGCTATCTTCATCAATATAAAACACACGTTTTTTATAAATATGACGCGTATCGGCTTTTAAGTCAGCTTCAACTACCCATACACGGTGCTTTTCATAACGCACCACTTCAGGATTAATATGACCGGGCATTAAAATATCATCATATTCTAGCTTATCACTGTGTAACTTGTAGCTATTATACGGGATATAAAGCTCTTTTTTGCCCTTAAGAGTCCAGTTATAACGATTTGGAGAACCATTAAACATATCAAAATCGTCAGTTGTACGTAAACTATCAGCTGCTGTACCTGGTGCATCATACGCTACGTTTGGCGCACGACGCACGCGACGTTGACCTGAGTTGTATGTCCATGCTTGGCGTGGTGTTAATATCTGATCCATGGTTTCATGAACTAATAACGCAGTACCTGCAAGACGAGCAGGCTCGGTGACTTTTTGCTTGAACTTAAATAAAATATTTGATTCTTTAAGCTCTTCTGGTGTTGCTTTTGGATCTGAGTATTTAACTAACAGTTGCTCATCAAAGCCAACCATGTTGTAAGAACCTGATGCAGTTGGCGCAGCTTGACCACCATAACGCTGAATTGATAAACCACGATAACGTAATAGGTGATTCCAAATAGCTTCTAAGCCATCTTTTGGCATTGGGAATGGAATTCCGATAGCAGTATTTTTAATTCCATTACCGCCTTCAATAAGTTCTGCAGTGGGAGCATATTTCTTAGTTGCATCATAGACAAACTGAGGATAAGAAGCGCTTCGACGCGTTTTATACACATTCATTTTAAATGTCTCTGGGTATGCTGCAAATAATGCCACTTGTCCTGGGCTTAGATTATCTTTGTATTTATCAACATTTGATTTATCAATAGTAAATAATACTTTATCATCGGCAAACGGATCAGGATGATGCATGCCTGGGCTGTAGCCTGCAGGTGCTTCAGTGATACCACCTTTCCAAGCAGGAATAGAGCCATCAGTATTTGCTGCTTTTTCAGCGCCTAATAGCGTTAAATCGTTACCTAAACGGGCAACTTCTTCACTACTCATTTTTGCAACTGCAGCAGAACCACTAAAAAGTCCACAAAGTGCAATCGCGATGAGGGTAGGTTTTTTTATCATCATGATACCCTTATATTGAATATTTAATATTAAAAGAAACAAAGTCACGGTCAGAGAAAGTATTTGTCTCGCCACCACCCCAAAATGAGTTATAGCTAAAGTCAAATGACCATGCATTTTGATAGTTAAAGTTGGCTGTTACTCCTAATGATTTACGGTCTTCAACAAATAAGAACATCGGATCTGGCGTAATCCCATTCACATCATGAGAAAATACAAACCGTGGTGAAAAGTTAACTCCTTTGAAAAAATTAAAGTAATCTCCTTTAGCAATTAAACGATAACCCCACGCCGAAGCACTAGGAAAAGGATTCGTCTCTGGACCATTTGAAAGCCCCATATGCAAGGTTGAGTAATCATCACTAAGTGGCCCCTGAATAACACCACTACGCCCTGTACCCGCTACATTTAAACGCAGCTCGTCATATTCAGGCATATCATTAATTCGCACGCCACCCACTTCACCCACGACGGCCCAACTATCAGCGCCTAGTGATGGGCCGAATAAGTGTGTTGCTGTAAATTGCAACTGTGCGGTATTACGTAAAATAAATCCTTGAGCTAGTTCGCCAGGCCCTACAACGCTTGTAGCATCACCGGGGCTCATTTGTGAAATACCTGCAAAATCAGGACGAATACCGGCAACCGCTAATTGCTCTGGCATACCGGCATACAGTAATTCTACGTCATCAATTTGCAACGGTTCATCTTCACGAAACGCAAATTCACCGGCAAACGCAGTTTCGCCTAATGAAGTATTAAAACTTAAACCATAAAGCTTTATATCTTCTGGGTATTCTAAACGCCCTTTAGTAAATGCTTGCAACTGAGTAACATTATCTTCAGTAATTTCTTCACTTAGTAACATACCAATATCAGCACCAATCGCCTCTGACGTGAAGTTTGATACTTGCCCTGAGATCACGGGGCGACGACTATGATAATTAATGTGATAAAGTGCGACTTCAGTATCATTTAACTCTGGTAAAAACATACCAAAACGTAAACCATACTGACCACCATCATCGGGGTCTGTTTTACCGTCATAGCCTTTACCTTTTAATGCAACCTTAGTTGGATAGGCTAGATACATTTGGCTCATCATAGCTTGACCTTGAGCTGATAAAGGATCCACACCTTGAGCACGAACAATGTCATCTAAGTTATTAAGGCTTGTAGTAAGAGAAGCTAAATCAATATCGGGGCTTGAGGTAAAACCGAGCTGAATGTTCTGTTGATAACCATTTTCAGAGGCAAAATCATTGGTAGAAAAGTAACTTCCTGCTGCTGGCAAGCGTGTTTCATGCCATTGGTATTGATAAAAACCTTCAAGAGTCATATTTTCATTAATGCCTAATGAAGCCCATAACATCCCCACTGGGATAAAAGCCTCTTTTAATTCAGCGCCTGGAGCTTTAAGGCGGTCAATATCGACTGGATTAACATTAATACCATGAGAAATCAGGGTACTTTCACCCCAATTGACCACTTGTTGCCCTAATCGAATAGATAGTGGATTATTACCATCGTTTAAATCAAAATTAGCCCACACATATGCGTCGAGTAAACGCAGATCTCTACATACTTGCTCTTTTGTGTCATCGTCATCACATGGATCTACGCCGCCACCGGAGGTTGGGTTAACATAAGCTCGGTCACCATCCATTAACTCAAAATCATAGAAATACATAAAACGAGTAAATAGACCAAAATTATCTTTGCTTATTGATAAATCATGGGTGCCTTTTAACAGTTTTGAAAACGACTCACCGCTATTAAAGTTTAAATCACCCGCATCACCATTGTTTGAATAAGCACCAGGCTGTGCCCAAACGTCCTGCGCTGTGTAAATTGGATTAAGTGCTGCATTGTAGCCCGTCCAATTAAGTGCAGGATTATTACTCTTACCAATCAGTGCAAAATCACGATCTTCTACGCGAATGCTTTGCCCGTAAGAAAAGGTCGAGTCAAACCGCACGTCAAAATCACCAACTTCAAATGTTGCTGAATTTGAAGTCGCTGAAGTTAAGCCTAGTGTTGCAGCAGCTAGAGCAAGTGCAATTTTGTTTTTAACAAAAAAAGCGTCTTTTAACATTGTGTGTTCTCCCGTTGCGGGTAATTTTGTTATCAAGTTATTGTTTTTAGTCTAATCATAACGATAGAAGCGAAATAGAGAAATTACAAATAGTGCGCTTCAATCGGTTATATATTTTTAACATTTATTAACATCTAACCACTGGAAAGACATCCTACCAGTTAATATATACACGCAAATTAACAATAGGACAAATTTATTTAACAAAATAATAATGTTTTTTATCTAGAAAGGCGCAGAGGCTACGCCACTTTCTCTAAACGTATAAGCTGATGTTCTGGGGTAAGTAATAGTGTAAATCGTTCACGCGGTCACGGATACCAATACTTCAGATAAATGGCCGTAGGTGTTTAGCGGCAAAACATACTGTTTTGCCGCTATCTTAAATAATTTACACTGATGTATATTTTCCATCGTAATAGTCGATACACTCCTGATAACTCATATTTAATGAGAAATAGAGTTCTGTCATGATTTATTGCAGTGCTTTGTCCACTTTCTCGTACAAATCATGACTTAAGTCATCAAGTTTAGACAATCGCTGCAACTGAGCTTTCATTGCCAGTGAGCGGCTTTCATCATAACGGCGCCATGACATAAACGGCGTGAGCATTCTCGAGGCGTTCTGTGGATTAATAGCATTAAGCTTAACGAGTAAATCACCTAATAACTTATAACCTTCACCATCAGCACGATGGAATTGCTCTATATTAAAGTGACTAAAACTGCCTACTAAGGCTCGTACACGGTTTGGATTACCTAAATCAAAACATGGGTGTTCATACAAGCGCGTTATGTTGGTAATCGCATTGTCACCATTTTGCATTGCTTGTAGCGCAAACCACTTATCCATAACCAGTACATCATGGCGCCATTGGCTATCAAAATGCGCCAATAGTTCATCACTTAATGGGTGCTGGGCTTTTACAACACTCCCTAAGGCGCCAAGCACATTCGTCATATTACTTGATAAAGCTTGTGCTTTAAGTAAAGCATCTATATTTGCTTGCATGGATGCATCTAAGGCCGTGTTTTGCTTCGCCAAATAATATAAACAGATTCCTTTTAGTGCTCTAGCTGCAACAGCAGCTTCATTTAACGAGCCGTCATCGTCAAGTGCTTGGTAACAGCTAAGAAGCTGCTCGTTAAGTTGTACCGCAATTTGTTGCTCAAACTGTTTGCTAATAGAAATTAACTGATCAACAGGGATCACTTCAAACTCGCCCGCTAAAGTATCAAAGCTTGGAAGCTTTAACAGCTCGGCGATAAGGGCTAAATCACCTTCACGTTCAGATATAAGTACATTTAACGCATTAATAATCGCATCACTAAGTATTGGCTGAGTTTGGTTTTCGTTGATGGCTTGTTTTACTGCGCCTATAAATAACCGTTGCTGCGCATCCCAACGAGAAAAGTCACTACGAGCAAAGCGCATAATGTGTAATAAATCATGTTCACTATTATCTTGCTCTACAATGCACGGTGCTGAAAAATCTTCGAGTAGCACGGCAACCGGTTGAGCATCAATATTTTCAAAAATAAACTCGTGCTCACTCTGTGTTACATCAAGTACGTGATTAATTGATTTTCCTTCAAAACTAAGTGCAATACTTTGCCCTTCACTATCAAGTAATTCAATTGCAAACGGAATATGCTGTGGTTTATTATTCGGTTGATTTAATGGTGCATGCTGTGAAACATGTAACATGAATGTTTGTTTAACCGGATCATAATGCTGATCAACGACTAAACGTGGTGTACCTGCTTGATTATACCAACGCTTAAACTGGCTTAAATCAACACCTGATGCATCATTCATAGCTGCAACAAAATCATCACAGGTAACCGCTTGTCCATCATGGCGATCAATATATAGTGCCATACCTTTTTGAAAGTTGGTTTCGCCTAACAAAGTATGCATCATACGAATAACCTCAGCGCCTTTATCGTAGACGGTTACCGTATAAAAATTATTCATTTCAATTACTTTTTCAGGACGAATTGGATGCGCCATAGGCCCTGCGTCTTCACTAAATTGATGAGTACGCATTACTTTCACGGCATCAATACGGTTAAGTGCTCTAGAGCCAAGATCACTGCTAAACTCTTGATCGCGGAACACCGTTAAACCTTCTTTTAACGATAATTGAAACCAATCACGGCAAGTTACCCGGTTTCCTGTCCAGTTATGAAAATATTCGTGTCCGACAATCGACTCAATAGTATGAAAGTCTTTATCCGTTGCGGTCTCTTGATTGGCTAATACACATTTACTATTAAAAATGTTTAAGCCTTTATTTTCCATAGCGCCCATGTTGAAAAAATCAACGGCGACAATCATATATATATCTAAGTCATATTCAAGATTAAAGCGCTCTTCATCCCACTGCATCGACTTTTTTAAGGACGTCATTGCATGCGGTGTTTTTGCTAAATTACCTTTATCAACAAATAAAGCTAAGTCAATAGTTCTACCGCTTTTAGTAATAAAAGTATCTTCTACTACATCAAAGTCACCTGCAACCAAAGCAAATAAATAACTTGGCTTTTTAAACGGATCTTGCCATGTGGCAAAGTGGCGGCCATCTTCAAGCGTACCATCTGCAATTTTATTACCATTAGACAATAAATGCGGGTACTTTTTATCAGCAATAATAGTGACTTCAAAGGTCGCTAATATATCGGGTCTATCAAGATAATACGTTATTTTTCTAAACCCTTGTGCCTCACATTGTGTGCAATACGCACCTCCCGATAAGTATAGCCCTTCTAAAGAGGTATTTGTTTGCGGTGAGATTTCATTACAAATTGTCAGCTCACACACCTTAGGTAAATTATGCACGATTAATTGATCATCGCTTAATACATAATCATCGTAAGGTTTACCATCAACGATTAAATTGATAAGCGTTAAGTCAATGCCATCAAGGACCAGTGAAGTGTTATCCTCACTCATCCGCGTTAAGCTAAGTTTGGCTGTCACACGGGTATTTGTAGGCTTAAGATCAACATTTAGTTTTACATGCTTAATACTAAAATTCGGCGCTTGATAATCTTTTAAATATTGCGCTTGAGGCTTTTTATTTTCAGACATTTTAGTTTCAGACGTTTCGTTTTCAGACATAGTAGTGCTCCTAACATGCCCCTTAGTAAAAAGGAGCAATCAGTTTTAAGCTTGTTGCTTAGGTTTGATACGAAGAATTTTGATGCCTAAGTAGGCATAAATAACAGCTAAGAAAGGGTTTATTAGATTAAAAAAGGCATACAATGCATAATCAAACGGATTGATCAGTAATACGCTTTGCATATAGGCGCCACAAGTATTCCATGGAATAAGCGGGCTGGTAATAGTGCCGCCGTCTTCTAAGGTACGTGATAAGTTAACAGGCTTCAGGCCACGCTTTTCGTATTCTTCTTTATACATGCGTCCAGGTACTACAATAGCAATATATTGGTCTGCGGCAATCACATTAGTACCAATACAAGTAGCAATCGTTGCTGTAATTAATGAACCGGTACTTTTTGCAATGCGCAAAATACTTTTTACAAACACATCAAGTAAGCCTGTTTTTTCCATAATCGCGCCAAACATCAACGCCGTCATGATTAACCATGTGGTTGTCAGCATTCCAGACATGCCACCACCGCTGAGTAATGAGTCCATTTTGTCATCACCCGTTACAATGCTAAAACCATCAAAAAAGGTCGTCCAAACTAGCTTAAAATATCCAACCAATTGACCTTGAGAAAGATCAATTTGACTGGCAATTAAGTCTGACTGAAATAACATAGCCCAAACAGCCCCCATCACCGCACCAATAGAAATAGCAGGGAATGCCGGCATTTTTTTCATTGCTAACACAAGCAAAACTAAAAGCGGTACCAACATTTCAAGGCCAATATTAAAATTCTGCTCTAAAATAGCGGTAATGTCATCAATGCGCCCTGCTTCACCTGACGCTGTAGCATTAAAACCCATAAATATAAAAATGATTAATGCAATTACAAAGCTTGGAACGGTGGTCCAAAGCATATGCTGGATATGTTCAAATAAATCAGCGCCAACAACTGCAGGCGCTAAATTAGTAGTTTCTGATAGTGGGCTTAGCTTATCTCCAAAGTAAGCGCCAGATATAACCGCGCCTGCCGTCACGACTTGCTCTAACCCAAGGCCTGAAGCCACACCAAGTAAAGCAACACCAATTGTAGCTGCGGTTGTCCATGAACTCCCAATACTCATTGCCACAACGCCGCAAATTAAGCAGCTAGCTGCATAAAACCAGCTTGGGTTGATTACTTGTAAACCATAGTAAATTAACGTAGGCACGGTACCTGAAAGTAGCCAAGTACCAATCAAAGCGCCGACCATAAGTAAGATCAAGATAGCACCTAGCGATAAAGTGATGCCTTCAATCATTGCATCTTCCAGCTTTTTCCAGGTATACCCATTTTTTAAGCCGATTAAAGCCGCAGTGAAAGTAGCAAACAATAGGGCAATTTGGTTTGGTCCTGACGAGGAGCTGTCACCAAATAAATAGACAGCTGCGCCAAGTAAACAAATCAGCACTGAGATAGGAACTAAAGCATCGAAGAAGCTTGATTGTTTAATGGATTTATCTTGTTGTTGCTGCAAAATAGCGTCTCCAACACGTTTTTAATAACGTGTAATTATTATTTTTTTAATATATGTTGTTGTCATAGTATTAAGGCATTTTGCTTCATCTAAGTTAGAGGATGAGTATACCAAGTGTATTTGTTTTAGGCAGCAAAAAAGGCGCGAATGCGCCTTTTTTATTGGATGGGAAAGCAACTATTTTTTAGCTAAACGACCATATTTTATGTAATCTTGCGTGATCAGTGCCGCTTCTTCTAAGAATGGATCTAGTTCATCTAACACCTCAGGTACATCATCAAGATTTTCAACTGGCTTTTCGCCTAAGCGTTTTAACCTTTCATTAGTACGTGTTAAGGCACGAGCTTTACCTTCTTCTTCCTCATTTTCACGCTTAGCCTCAACTAACGTGATGGTCTTTTTATCTTTCTCTTCATTATAGCGAGTAATATCTTCAAATACATAACCAAATTCAGGTTCAGATTTAATTCGCGTATCATGAAGTTTAGCTAAATAATTAATAGCAGGTTTTAAGTTATTAACAGGTGTATATTTAGCACGAATAATACTATCCCACGGCAAGGCATTGTCTTGCTCACTTTCACCCCATTCATCAGGATCAATTGCTGAAGGGAATGAAATATCTGGAATCACACCTTTGTGCTGCGTACTACCACCGTTGATACGATAAAACTTAGCGATAGTGTATTGTACGCTGCCAATAGGGTTGTCGTATAAGTCATATGCACGCTCAAGGCCTTTATGTTGTTGTACAGTACCCTTACCAAATGTTTGCTCACCAATAATTACTGCACGACCATAATCTTGTAATGCTGCGGCAAATATTTCAGAAGCTGATGCACTATAACGGTCAACCAAAACTGTTAATGGACCATCATAAAAAGTGATGCCATCACGGTCTTTTTGCTCTTCAATACGATTGTTCAATGTATGAATTTGTACCACAGGGCCTTGATCGATAAATAAGCCAGTAAGTTGTGTTGCTTCGTATAATGACCCGCCGCCATTTTGGCGAAGATCAATAATGATACCGTCTACTTTCTCATCTCTTAATTTCGTTAATTCAACTTTAACGTCTTTAGACAAGTTATTATAAAAGCCAGGGATTTCAATTACGCCAATCTTGCTGGTTAAATCAGAGTAATTAGCTTCAAATACTTCTGATTTAGCAGCTCTGTCTTCGAGGCGAATTTTATCACGAACAATTTTCACTTCTTTTGGTGTGCCGTGTGCGTCAGAGCCTTTTAAGTATTGTAAACGTACCGTTGTGCCTTTTGGTCCTTTAATTAAATCAACCACATCATCTAAGCGCCAACCAATTACATCTACAAACTCCTCGCCTTCTTGCGCAACACCAATAATTTTATCATCTGCTTTGATTTGCTCAGACTTATCAGCCGGACCACCCGGTACAAGACTACGAATAACCGTATAATCTTCGTCAAAAGTTAATACAGCCCCAATGCCTTCCAGCTCTAGGTCCATATCCATTTTAAATTGTTCAGCACGCCGAGGAGATAAATAAGAAGTGTGCGCTTCAATACTTCGCGCAAATGAATTCATCATTATTTGAAAAGCATCTTCACTATTCGTTTGTACTAAACGTTTTTGTGCGTTGTGATAGCGTTTAACTAGCACTTCTTTTATACCAGCCCAATCTTTGCCCGTCATTTTTAAACGTAGTGCATCATATTTAACACGCTCACGCCAAAGTTCATCTAGCTCAGCTTGAGTTTCAGCCCATTTAGCGTCTTCACGGTCATAAAGATACTCATCTTCTTTATCAAAAGTCATTTCCTTTTCAAGCAAAGAAAGTGAATAATCATAACGTTCAAAGCGGCGTTGCATACTAATATTAAAAATATTGTAGGCAAAATCTAATTTACCAGTAGACAGTGCATTATCAAATTGATCGCGGTATTGCTGAAATGACGCAACATCCGCAGCCAAGAATACACTTTTATTAAAATCAAGGGATTCGATATAACGTTCAAATATTTTTTCTGCTAAAGCATCGTCAAATCGAATAGGTTTGTAATGAGCGCGAGTAAATAAGTTTGTCACTCTTTTGCTAACCGTACTATGTTGACTTTCTTGCTCTAATACAGGCAAGTCATTTGCCGTCAATACATCAGCAACCTCTGTAGCAACCTCTGTAGCAACCTCTGTCGCTGCAAATAATGAACCTGAAAATAGGGCCGCAACTAACGGAATGAGCGTAAACTTCTGACTCATACACAACTCCTTAATTTATCTACAGCTTATATAATGTATAAGCTGTCTGCTTTAGTTTTAACTTGCATGCCAGTCACTAATTCAACATGAACATCTTCTTTGTTCACTTCAGTGATTGTTGCATTAACAAGTGCTTGGCCTAGTTTAACTTTTACTTTGTTATTAACCTTGACCTCACTGGCTGGTAAAGGTTCAATTTTTCCTGAACGTTTAACCGGTGCAGCTTTAGCTGGTTTGCTATTTGGCTTAGCATTCTTTTCGCCATTTTTAGCAAATTGAGTTGGTTTCTTTTTGAAGGACTTGCTATCGGAATCTTGACGTGGACGCTGCTGTTTTTTGCGTTTAGCCATTTTCGCACGACTTTCTTCAAGGGCTTTTTGAGCATGATCGATATGTTCTTGCTCAACTTTTTCAGCTTGGTTGCCATCAAGATCAATACGAAACTCTGATTTGGTGACCGCTTCTAAATAGCGCCAATTTGAGGTGTATTTCCTAAGCGCTTGACGAACTTGCGTTTTACTAACCTTTTCTGAGCCTTCAATGCGCTCAGCGATATCTTTAAAGATACCGACTTTAAGCGGCTTGATACCGTCTTTTTGTTTAAAACATTGCGGGAATTCTTGATATAAAAATTCTAGCACTTCATTAATATCTTTTAGCTTGTTTGTGGTTTCCATTCTTAGAACCTTTTATTACATCTTTTCATCAAGTGACGAATCGACATAGTGTGTTACCCAGTCGGTCAACTCTTCGAACTCAGCCTCTACAAGCGCCATATCGCCACGAAGGTGTTCCCAAATACCATTAATAATTTCATCGATTAACTCTGTCCCAAGATCGTCAGGAAGACGATCCCAAGCAATATGAATTAAATCGTTGAGCGTTTCCGCTACGTGTTCTTCATCTCCTTCCCAATCACCAACATCGGTGTTGCCAAAAAGATAATCTTGTACATTTAGTAGATCTTTCATACTAAATTAGCCTCAAAAACCGCAATAAGCGCTTCAAGACCTTGTTGGTCATCAATATCAAACCGAGCAATACTCGGGCTGTCTATATCAAGCACCGCAAACAGCTTTCCTTCTTTCATAATAGGAATAACTACTTCTGAATTTGACGCTGCATCACAAGCTATGTGGCCCGCAAATGCATGAACATCTTCAATAAGTTGTGTTTGCGCTGTTTGTGCAGCGGTTCCGCAGACACCCTTTCCAACAGGAATACGTATACATGCAGGATTGCCTTGAAAAGGCCCAAGCACTAATTCTTGAGGTGAATCCATTAAATAAAAGCCCGCCCAATTTACATCATCTAAAGAGGTAAATAACAGCGCGCTAATGTTTGCCATATTGGCAATAATGTTTGATTCACCTGCAATCAGTGATTCAGTTTGTTTAACTAATGACTGGTAAAACGCTTGCTTTTGCATACCAAACTACTTCTTATTAAACATACAGTAGGTAAAGGTACTCTTTGTGAAGAATAATTGGAACCTTTTACAGGCAAAAAAAACTAAATTTCCTCAAGTTTCAGTGAGCTTGGCTATTATTTCTGCGATTGTGGGTTGTCTTGTTTAATGGCTCCTAAGCGTAAGCCATATAAAAATAACCCTGCAGCTAATGCTGACATCAACGTATTTATTAAAAACACCATTCCAGAGGTCGCACTCAATAAGTAACTAAAAATAGCCCCACCTAATAACCCAAGCGTAAGCACACCTGAATAATTGACTTTGGCATACTTAAGCATTAGCAGATAACCTGGCACCACAAACGCCGCCATCGTTAAACCTACAATATGGCCATTGGCAATTGCACTCATCAGTAAATTAAAAAAAATACTCATAGGATTACCATTTAATGTCAGTGCGTAATAAGCACCTAAACAGCAACCAATAATTATAGGTGATAGTAATGAAAGCCCTACACTTTTAGCTAAACGATGTTTCATTAATTTTCCTCGCAGGGAGACTATTAAAAATAAAGCATGCATTAAGTTTTTAAGGAGATAAATAGAGACATAGGTCGTATTTTTGTATTGAGAAGATTAAATATACAAATAAAGGTATGCGTTAAAACAC
>NZ_JBQSVO010000034.1:0-29745 GCF_052376275.1 Pseudoalteromonas sp. AOP7-A1-14
GACTTGTTAATGTTCACAGGGACCTGATAATTGTGAACATTAACAAAAATTAATGTTCTCTCCACCTTGCGCGCATACACGCTGCGGTAAAGTACTGCTCACACTCAAAGTAAAAACAATTAATTATGTTTGGAGCGAGATATGAAAAACCAGCACACAAGTCACCTTATTAAAATACTTTCATTAAGCACAATAGCACTTGTATTATCGGCATGTGGCAGCAGTAGTTCAGAAAGTTCATCAACAACACCTGAAACAACAACGCCAGAAACAGCCACATTACCTAACGTGCTAATTGGCGCAGTATCAGCCACATCAGGTTCTTCTATTACGATTAACCAACGTGAACTACCGGCTGCAAGTGCAGAAATTGAAATTGATGGCGAGAATGGAAGTTTAAGCCAACTACAAGTCGGTATGATGGTTGAAGCTGAAACTAATGGCACTCAAGTAACAGAGATTGATTACGATTCTAACTTTAAAGGTCCTATACTCGTTGAAAATGGTACGGCTAGTATTGCCGGTATGATACTTGAAGAGTTTGATAGTACTTCAGTAAATAATGGTGACCTCGTTGAAGTAAGTGGCTTTAATAGTGCATTTAATACCTTAACGGTAACTTATCAACAGGCCATTACTAACAGCTTAACAGAGCTTGAAGTTGAAGGGGTTATTACGCAATTAGATACTCAACTACGCACTTTTCAGTTAGGTAATATCACTATTAATTACCAACAAGCTGAAGTTGATGGCTTTATTAGCAATGGTCAATTTGTAGAAGTTGAAGGAGTTATGCAAAATCAGCAATTAATGGCGAGCGAAGTTGATGCTGAACGCCAAAATGATTTTGATGATAATATCGACACAGAACTAAATGGTAAAATTACATTCATTAATAATAACTCAACGCTGATGACTATTAGTGGGCAATGGCAAGTAAGCTTAACTGAACAAACACGTTATGAAGATGGCACTGTTTATGATTTAGCTGTCGGTGAACTTGTAGACGTTGAGGCTTTATACCAACAACAAAGTGATTTGTTTATTGCTCAAGAAGTTGATTTTGAATCAAGTTCGAGTAATCCAACAGCGATAAATAAGGCGTTTTCTGTTGCTGGAGTTGCAAGTTTCAATGAAGGTATCGTAACAATTAATAATCATCAATTTACACTCAATAACCAAACAGTATTTGACGATGGCTTAACTCAAGCAACTATTAATGGTCAGTTTCTTGAATTAGAAGGAATTATCACCGATGATATCAATATTGTGAGTGAAATTGAGTTAATGGATGCCAATGATTCACTTAGCTTAACTGGGTATGTAATTACACAAAGCGAGCAATCTACACTTTGGGGTTATGTTAGCGAAGACAATTCACTTAACGCTTATGCCGACCAATATGCAGAGTTAGAATGTGAATTAGTCAGTGGCAATCAAGTACGAGCTTGTCGTCTCGACGATTAACTGTAAAAAGTAAAATAGCAGCGTATTTTGCGCTGTTATTTTTTGAGGTTTATGATGAAGAAAGTACTATTATTCAGTTTGTTATTTATCTCATCGATAAGTAGTGCCGCAAGCTCTGCGACTTATGAAAAGTTGCATCATGCTAAATCAGCCACACCAACGGCTATTTTAGAAAAAGTAGAAAATAAGTATAAGAGCGAAGCGGTCATTGTAGAGTTTGAACTTGAGTTTGAAAAAGGTAAAACGACCTACGAAGTCACGTTATATCAGGCTAACCGAAAACACTTTATTGAATTATTGTTAGATAAAGATGGCCACTTAATTGAGTTAGAGTATGAAGCGCCTGAACTTGATGAACAAGATGAGATCGCCGCCGCAGATATTATGCAAAAAAAAGGCTATACCATGCAGTTATTAGTGGCAAAACTGAATGACTCAAGCGAACACTATTTAATTGAAGCCCAGTTAGAGCAAGATATGGGTATTACTTATATGGTAGCCACATTTGTTAATGAGCGCGGGCGCCACAAAAAAGCAATTGATTTAACCACAGGTAAAAATTTACCTTTATTAAGGTGGGGAAATTAATGAAGCTATTATTGGTTGAAGACGATAAGCAAAATCGTGACTTTTTATATAAAGCGTTTAGTGAGCAAGGCTATACTGTTGATACTGCCACTGATGGTCAACAAGGATTACTGTTAGCAACGTGCGAAGATCACGATATAATTGTATTAGACCGAATGTTACCCAAGCTAGATGGGATACAAGTGTTAGCCGCATTAAGAGCGACGGGTAAAACGACCCCTGTTTTGATTTTATCAGCCCTAGATAAAGTAGACGATCGTGTAACTGGCTTAAAAGCAGGAGGTGACGATTATTTAGTTAAACCATTCGCGTTTTCTGAATTAGCAATTAGAGTCGAGAATCTTATTAGACGCCACACGGTGCAGCAGCCTCTTAGCACACAGTTAAGCTTAGCTAATTTACACTTAGACTATGCAAGCCATAAAGCGGGCGTTGACGAAAAGATACTAAGCTTACAACCGAAAGAGTTTAAATTATTGCGCTTTTTACTCGAACATCCTGACAAGTTAGTTACCCGTACATTATTATTTGAATCAGTTTGGGAGTACCATTTTGATCCGGGTACAAATGTAATTGATGTGCATATAGCTAGGCTTCGTAAAAAACTACAGCAATTGAATGCATTAGTTTGTATCGAAACTATTCGTGGTGTTGGTTACCGCCTTACCAAAGAGCAGATAAATGCCAATTAAAGACTCAGCTTGGCGTCAAATTGACCCACGTAGTAGCTCTGTATGGCGTTTAACCTTAGGGTTTGCAGTGATTATGTCGGTCATGCTAGTGCTGACCGTAGTCTTAATTTATCAATTATTATTAGGCGAACAAAACCGTCAAGTCGAACGGCGCCTTACCGCAGAAAAAGTACGTATTGAAGGCTTAGCGAACGAATTTTCTTCAAGCAGTTTTTATTCTCAATTAGAGGTGTTTCGTAATGAAAGTGAACTGCTACTTTTTTGGCATAGTGACGGCGAGCAAAGCCAGCAGCTAAGCTTTTTACCTGAAAATATTCCTGCTTTACCTAAAACTATTGTATTCCCTGTATTAGATGCGCAACGTGGAAAAATTCGTTTATTAACCACCGGGATTGTCCATACTTCTCATGGTGATATTGTTTTAGCGACCGCGACTGAGAATTTACAGCAACTGATCATTGAATTTAAAACCGTTGCATTATGGGCCTGTTTAATTAGTTTATTATTAACGGGGCTATTTGGTTATATATTTGCGAGGCGACATTTACGCAGAGTGCATTATTTTAATAGCACGGCAGAACAAGTACAAAATGGTGATTTATCTGCTCGCATCAGTCATAAAAAAAAGGGTGATGAGTTTGACAGGCTGGGTGCGCATATTAATACGATGCTCGATGCCGTGGAAGACAATTTTGCTTTAGTACAAGGGATTACCGACAATATTGCTCATGATTTAAAAACACCGCTTACGCGCTTAAGATTAAACTTAGAGCAGCAAGCTGCTCACTTTCCTGAAATAGGTTTAGAAATAGAGCAACTTGATACGATTATCAATACGTTTGATGCAATGCTGAAACTAACTCGATTAGAAAATGGCAAGTTTCCGCTTAATTTACAACGCATTGATTGTCAGTTATTGGCCGAAGACCTTATTGATATGTTGCAGCCAAGTGCTGATTGTAATCAGCAACAAATCACACTTTATTGTACGGCCCCCTTGATTTTACAAGGCGACAAAAATTTATTATTTCAGGCATTTTTTAATTTACTTGATAACGCAATTAAATATGCAGGTACTGAGGCCCGCATTTCAATCACCATTGATGCAGGCTCTTTGAGCATTAGTGATGATGGTTCAGGGGTTGAAAAAACACAATTAAGTCAACTCACGAAACGCTTTTATCGTGGCGATCCTGCGCGTCAGCATGAAGGGTTTGGCTTAGGGCTTGCGACCGTTAAAGCTATTTGTAATAGGCACAATCTGTTGCTCGATTTAACCAGTAATAGCGGTGGTTTTTGCGCCACCATCACGGACAACTCTGATTAAAACGCGCCTACTTAAGCGCTGGCCACAATGTACTACCATCGCCATCAATTTTGCTTAGAACCTTGAGCCCTAATACTTTTGTAATCATAGGGTAAATATCAAGGTTACTGACTTCGTTTAATGTTATACCCTCTTTAAACGCTGGACCAGTGGCGATAAAAGTTGCAGCCATATCGTCTGTGTATGCAAATCCATGTGTGCCTAAATAGCCCACTTCCCCATGATCAGAAAAAACCTTAGGTGCCGTCGTTTGTAAAATTATATCCCCTGTACGGCTATTTTTTTGATAATGGTAGTTTTTACGTTGTTGTTTACTAAGTACACTATAACGCCCTTTCGAAGCTTGACTTAAACGTTGCTTATAATCATTAATTTCGTCTTCGCTAGTATCTTCATTAGCGTAAATTAATACCCTTGGACCGGTATTTTTAACGTTAAACTTATCGCTTTGAGGGAGGCTGTCGATAGCAATACCTTGCTGTTTATCTATTTTGCTCATGCCGTGATCTGATACAATCACTAAGTTTACTGGTTTATCTAAGCTAGCGAGTTGTGTTTGCAACTCACCCATTAACTGATCTAGAGTTTGTACGGCTTGGCGTGTTTGTGGCGCATCAGGGCCAAATTTATGACCCATACTATCGACTAAAGAAAAGTAGCTGATTACTAATTGAGGGCGACTTTGTTCTGGTAATTTTAGCCATTGAATAATTTGATCAATACGTTGATGGTAGTCACTTTGCTGTGAGTAATGATAAAAATAATTAGGAAGCATGCCGTTAAAACGTGCATCTGACTCAGGCCAAAAGTACGTCGCTGATTTAAGACCTTGCATACGCGCTAAATTCCAAAGCGGTATACCGTTAACCCAGGTGCTGTCATTTTTCCCTTTGCCCATGCTATAGCAATCGTTACGGGCTTTATCGCAAAATTGATTATCCACAATCCCATGATTAATTGGCAGTAACCCGGTAATAATGGATAAGTGATTAGGAAAGGTTTTTGTTGGATACACTGGGCGCATTTTATTCGCCCTCACACCATTTTTAGCCATTGCTGCTAAGTTAGTCGCATTGTGTTTTTCAATGTAATCCCAACGAAAACCATCAAGGGAAATCAAAACGACGCTACTACTATCTTCGTCATGACTAAAGGCGCTAAATGAAATAATACTAATTAATAAAAGGCAAAAAACGTGCTGCATATTTTATGATCCCAATTGCTGAATTTTTCTTTAGTGGCGGTGATGTCTTTTTATTTAGTTTATTTAAGTTTTGCTTTTGATTTTTACTATGAATAGAGCTAAAAATCATCATTACACAAATAAATAGAGCAAATAAAATCAGGTAAATTTAATACAGTAATAATGTTCTGTGCTGCCTTGCATCATACCTAAAAGCCTTTTGGTCCACCTTAACAGAAAGTTGGTACGCGCTTTTACCGGAATTTTATATTAATAGCTGGGTAAGTTTAAAGTAATGATGTAAATAAAAATTGATATTTTAATCTATTATACAAGTTGTTAGATTAAAGCTTAGCTATTTAGAGGACCCGCATGATCGACTTTAGTAAAAAAATAACCTCAGTACGTCCACTACGCACCTCAGGTAAGTTGCAAATGGCGCTTGAAAGCGATCGTGGGCGCATTATTAATAGTGCAGCCATTCGACGTCTGCAACAAAAAACGCAGGTGTTTCCGTTGGAGCGTAATGCTGCTGTGCGATCCAGGCTAACCCATTCGCTAGAAGTGCAGCAAGTGGGCCGCTTTATTGTACAGCGTATTTTTTACTATTTAACAGACCAACAACAACAAGAATTTGGCTTAACTGGACTCGAAAGACCTCTTGAGAGCTTGGTTGAGATGGCTTGTTTGATGCACGATATCGGCAATCCCCCTTTTGGGCACTTTGGTGAAGCAGCGATTAATCATTGGTTTGAAAAAAACTTACCTCAATTAACACCAAAATTATGTGCTGATCCATATTCAGGGATTGGCATGGTGTTTAAGCACCTAGCGCAAGATATCAGTCATTTCGAAGGTAATGCACAAGGGATTCGCATTGTTCATTCTTTGTTAGGCTTAAATTTAACCTATAGCCAAACCGCGGGTATTTTAAAATATACACGGCTTGGCACAATGGCAAAAAAAGATATTCCAGCATCTAAAAATTACCTAATGAAAAAAGTAGGCTATTATTTCAGCGAAAAAAGCTTTGTTGAAACACTACAAAAAGAGCTAGAAATGGAGCCGCATTGCCGCCATCCAGCAAGCTATATAATGGAAGCTGCAGATGATATTTCGTATTGTTTAGCTGATATTGAAGATGCGGTTGAAAAAGATATTATTAGTGTCGATGTGTTGTGTGAAAAATTAAAACAACATTATAAACGAGCACTTATAAACTTAACATTAGACAATACAAAACACTCAGACTTTGTAGATAAAGCAGTTAATTACGCGCGCGATAAAGCTAAAAAACAACCCTATAATTTTAATAGTGAGTTTTTTATTTATTTACGCGTTACCTTACTACACCCACTAGTTAATTATGCCGCAGAGCGTTTTATTAGTAATATTGAAGCTGTTTTTCATGGTCATTTTAATCAAGCTCTATTAGAAGATCGTAGCCATTTGCACGCGGTAACTAAAACATTAAAACAAGTAGCTTTAGAAAATGTTTTTTCGCATAAAGAAGTTGAAAGGCTAGAGCTACAAGGATATAGAATAATTACCGGACTACTTGATTGCTACCGGCCATTATTGGTTTTAACGCATGAACAATTTAAGCGTGCATTAAGTGGTGATCAGCAGTACTTATTAGAGTCCAGACTAGTTAAGAAGCTGTCTAAAAAACATTTAAGTAGCTATCAACATGCTCTTGAAACTATGCCGGCAGAGCCTGATCATTTTATTGCTTATGAATTTTATTATCGTTGCCGACTACTACAAGATTATATCAGTGGTATGACAGATCAGTTTGCCTATGATGAATATCGCACTTTAATGGTGATTGATTAGCTATGGATTAATTGTGCTCAAGCGCATAATATTGAACCATTATGTTGAAAAGTAGTTACTTTTATTATGAATATTTATAAGTTATGTGGGTGTTTGGGGTTAATGACATTGAGTTTTGCAAGCCAGGCAAAATACAACGAAGCGATGTGTATATTACTCAAACAACAAATTAATCAGTACAGCGATAATCAAGGTAGTCGTAATTATCGTAATGCTGCACGAGATTATAAAAATAACTGTAATAAGCCTCAGCCGGCCGCAGAGGATGGGAGTAACACACCTAGTAAAAACACCCAAATTAACACCCAAACTAACACAGAGACTCCAGAGCCGATAAAACCAATTGTGACACAACCTACGGCTAAGCCAATAAATGAGACACAAACTAAAGTAGTGCCAGAAGATATTGCTGAGCAACCACAGCCGGTTAATAATCAAACTGAAACGGTTGATACTCACGCTGTCGAACCAAAAAGTGCTCAGCCTGAAACTGTCCCGCTTGAAAGTATAAAAGCTAACACTGCAACTTCCGAGGCGCTTAAAGAAACTGTCTCTTCTAAAGTAACAGGGCCTGCAATACCAGCCGGAAAACCTGAAACACCGAGTAATCAACAAACACCTTTTTTAATGCCAAGCGTGTTACTGATATTAATTTTGTTATTTTTAGGGGTTATCGTGTCGCGTTTGCGCAAAAAGAATAAAACCACTGATGATAAAATTAGTCATAGCGTTTTATCTGACCAAGCTAGTCAACTTGCAACTAAAGCCAAAGCGCAACCAAAGACGCTGGCGGAGACTGAAGATAAAGCGCCATCATCAACTGTTGATGTGAGTTCTCAAAAGTCAAAAACTACTGAAGTAGAAAGCGCCGAACCAGAGAGTAGCGAACCAGAGAATAACGAGTCTAAAATAGATAAACCTGAAATTGATTATCCGGTGTTTGAACCACACCCATTAGATGAGCAATCAATAACATCAAGTCCAGAACCTGAGAAAAGTAAGGATTCACACCCCGATGTAAAAAAAGTGTATGAATTCGATGAGCCTGAAATTCGCATCTACGATCCGAATGCTCCACTGCCTGGGCAAAAAGGATATATAAAGTCATCAGCAGCTAACACTCATTTATCGGCGCCACAAAGTGAAACCCCAGGAAAAAATCAGACTATCTCACCGAATCTATGTGATAAGGAAGCGGCAGAGGTAAATGATGAGGACGTCGCAAAAGAGAGTTTAAAAGCCAAAGATTTAGAGCCGCAAGCATTTGAAGTTAAAGAGCCTGAATGCGATGTTACTGAATCTCAAAGCCACCAACCTAAAACCAAGAAGGCTGATTCATCAAACCCTTTCGCTAATTTATCACTCGATCCAAGCTGGGATCCCGAAAGTACACAAAAACCAACTATCGTTGAAGCAAAAACGGAGCCTAAATCGCAAGCTTTAATTGATGCAGAGCAACGTGCGAAGCAGCTTACAACAGACGACTAAGTATACGTGGTCATTCAGCTTTTGATCCAAGGTTAGAATAGGTAAGTTCATTTTGTATCAGTGGTTTGATAGTGCGCTAGGACTGTCTTTAACTGGTTATCACTGTTATCACTGTTATCACTGTTATCACTGTTATCACTAAAGCGCCGGGCGGTGGTTTAGCAATCTGTTAATACAAATTTACGCGAATAATGATTAAATTATTCGCGTTTGCTGTAAAAATAAGTTTTAACGCTTTTGGCTCACATAACCACTAAAGCCTAGTGTTTTAAAGTAGAGTTTAGCGGCATTAAATCCACATTCTTCAAGTAAATCAGCAAAACGAATGCGGTCCAACGGATAAAATTCATGTTCAAAATTATGCTTCATACGATCGGCGGCTGCCTCACTTAAGCCGAATTCTTGGCATAAAACGAGCTGCGCATCTTGCTCATAACTCGTTTCTGGGCGCATTAAATCAGCTATAAATAGCTTCCCTTGTGATTTTAGTTGAGTTGCTATAGCACTTAAAAGGTCTTTTTTATCTCCATTATCAGCAACAAAGTGCATTACCAATAAACATAAAGCGGCATCCGCTTGCTGTTTAATTTCACAGGGGGAGCCATGGTGAATAGTCACTCTGTCAGTGATGCTTAAATCAATAAAACGCTGCTTAGCAATATCAAGCATGTCGCTGGATGTATCTTGTGCGGTAAACTGCCAAGTTGAATTTATAGTTGCCAGTTCTGCTATTTCTTTACCTGTACCTGCGCCTACGACTAAAATATGGGCGTTATCTTTTAAGGTTACAGCTAATTGTGCGGCGGTGGTGCTGTGTAATAATTCATAACCTGGGACTAAACGTGTTATCTGCGAATCATATTCCGATGCTTTTTGTGCATTAAATATAGGCATTAAATGCTCCTTTAAATTATCTCAACCGTTGAATATCCACCGGGCTTTTTAACAACATTTACTTGTGTTGCAACCCGTTCGGTCATTTGTGATACATGGGATATTACTCCTACCTTACGCCCTTGTGCTTGTAATGAGTCAAGGGCATCCATTGCTATGCTTAATGTTTCACTATCTAACGTACCAAACCCTTCATCAATAAACAAAGAGTTAATTTGTATTTTATTTGACGATAATGAAGCTAAGCCAAGTGCTAAAGCTAAAGAAACTAAAAATGACTCCCCGCCCGATAAAGTATTAACAGAACGTTGCTCATCGGCCATGTCGCGGTCAGTTATGGCAATATCAAGCGACTGTGCGATAGCGGTTAGTTCATAGCGTTTGTTCAGTATTTTTAAGTGGCTATTGGCATAATGCAGCAGTATTTTTAACGTTTGAGTTTGCGCTAAATTGCGCATGGTTTTACCTGTTGCATCGCCTAATACTTTATTAAGCACATGCCATTGCTCAACGTTTTTTTGCAAAGTAATTAACTCGGTTTGCCTACGTTGTAGTGCATGGCTGTTTTGGTTGTGCTGCTCAATCGCGGTGTTAATTTCAAGTTGTGATTTGTGTAATGCCGTTTGTTGCTCATTTAAATTAGTTAGTTGCTCACTAAGTTCTGCTTGTGTTTGTGGTGGTTTTTCGCTGCTTTGATGTTGTGCCAGTGTGTTTTGTTGTTGTTTTAAGGCGGCGTTTGCATCAACTAAAGCTTGCACTAATTGTTCATGTTGTTTTAAGTGCGCTTTAATATCGTCATGACTCAAGCTCAGTAAAATAGCGACTTGTTCATGGTTTGCATCAACATACACGGTTTTAAATTCAGCAAACCACTGGTTATAACGCGCTTCAAGTGTAGCTTGCTCTTTAGCGTTTTCAAGCAGACGTTGTTGGCAGTTTTGAAGCGTTATAGTGTGTTCGTCGCGTTGTTTTATCGCGTCATTGTAAGCTTTTTGACTTTCATAAAACTGTGTTTGGCTTTGTTCTTGCTGCGTAGCTAGCTTTATTTGGTAGTCATCTGCACTAATTTGTTGGTTATTAAATAGCGCTAAGCGCTCACTCTGTGTGATATTTTGCTTTTGCTGTTCGTTGTTTAAGTTTTCATCTAGTTTTTTTAAACTTTGCGCTGCATTACTTATAAGTGGCGTAAGCTGATCTATCTGCTCTTCAGCAGTATTGACTTGCTTTTTAGTTTGCTCTAGCAAGTCTTTTGTTTGCTGGTACTGCTCAACCTGCTGGTTTAGAGCCGTTAGATTTAGAGTGTTATTTTGTAGTTGTTGCCAAAAATCACTATGTTCAAATTGTGAATTTAGCGCTGTGGTTAATTCGTTTACTTGTGTATTTAATTCGCTCAGTTTGATCTTCAGCTGGTTTAACTGGTTAGTTAAATCAATATGTTGGCCGTGTAGTTTTTGTTGTGCTTGTTGCTCTTCTTTTAAGGTACTTAGCAGTTGGTTTACTTTTTTTCGCAAGGTACTTTGGTGTTTTTCGGTTTCAAAATACCGTGCTTTTTTTTCACTGAGTTGTGTGTAAGTTACATCAAGCTGCTCTGGAGTTAAGTTATTCAGTTCACTGCGCGATGCTTCCATTATGTTTTTTATTTCAAGTTGCTTAGCCTTTGCTATTTCTATCGTTTGGCTATGTTGTGTGTGTTCGCCAGTTAATACTGCATATTGAGTTTGGTGCTGATGAAGCGCTTCTTGAGCATGCTCATATTGTTGTTTAGCGTTTTTAAAATCGTTTTCAAAATCACTTATTAAGTTATTTAATTGCTGATGTTGATTGTTTACAAACGGATGTTCGGTTGCCCCACAAACAGCACATGGCTCACCAGGCGCGAGTTGTGTACGTAAATGCTCAACATTCTCACTGGCTCTTAAGCGAGCTTGATTAAGGGCATACTCGCTGTGTTTGAGTGTTTGCTCACATGTTGCGAGGTCTTGTTTAAACGCTGTTTGTTTTTGCTCACTCTGGCTCATCTTTATGGCAACAGCACTTTGCTGTTGAGTGCTTTGTTTTAGCTCAACGTTAAATAGCTTATAACGCTCTCGCTGCTCTTTTAAGTAGTCAATGCTTTTAAGTTTTGTATCGCATTGCTCAATATTAAATTGGTCTTGTTGCTGGTTTAGCAAATTAAGGCTTTCTTGTTCGCTTGCGAGTGTCTGCTCACATAGTGCTAAGTCTTTATTTTTTGCCGTAAGCTGTACGGTTTGCTTTTCTAGCTCATGGGCTAAATTTTGGCTTTGCTCTGTGGTTATTTTTATTTGGTCGTTAGTGTTTAAAAACTGTTTAAAACTGTGTTGGTAGTAATTCCAATCATTCGCTAATGGCTCCAGTTGGCTTTGTTGGTTTAGCCACTGTTGATGCTGGCCAGTCATTTGTTTTGCTTCATTATGCTCAGCGTTGCTTTGCTTAAGCTTGTGCTGTAGGTGATCAAGTTCCTTTTGCTCTTTTTCACTTTGCTCAGTTATGCTTGTTATTTTTTGCGTTTGCATAGCAAGCTGACTGTCAAGCTCACGGGCTTTTGCGATAATTGGCTCAGCGCTTTGTTTTTGCTGCTTAGCTGTTAGCAAGGCGCTGCGGTGTTTTTCTAACTTATTTGTGAGGGAGTTAATTTCTGCTTCGTGATCGACACTTTTTAAAGCATTTTCTTTTGTTTTAAGTTTATTCTTTTGCGCGGCTAGGTTTTTAAAGTGATTGCGGTTATCTTTAATTTCAAGTGCGCTTTGTGCCTGCTTTGCTTGTTCACTTTGCTGTGCGATTGCTTCAAGCGCAGAGCTTGCTTGTTGTTGGTTTTGTAATGCTTTTTGTAACGCCTGCTCTAAAATATTGGCTTGTTTATACCAATTAATGCCCTGCTCTGTGGTCGTTATTGTTTTTTTAGTGTCTTCAATTTGCAGCTTTAAATCAGCAAATGCTTGAGTGTTAGCTTTCAGCTCCTCATCAGTTAGTAAGGTGTAGCTTGCTAAGCTTGCTTTGAGTAAATCTAGTTTTTCTTTTTGCTCTTTGTGACGTTCATAAATACGTTTACCAATCAGGCTAAATTTATCGGTGCCCGTAAGGCATTCTAAAAGCTGGGCACGCTCATCACCAGTGGCCTTTAAAAATGCAGAAAACTCATGCTGTGCTAATAATACGGCGCGAGAGAACTGTTCAAAGCTTAAACCTATTTTATGTTCAATTTCTTTTAAGGTGAGGCTTTTATCTGCTATTAGAGTTTCGTCAGGCAAAGTAAACAAACTGTGTTCGGCTGTTTTTAACTTACCTGTTACCTTTTTATGTGTTCTTTGTATTGAATACCGTGCACGATAGTGCTGTTTATCTTGGCCTAGGAAATCGACTTCAGCGTAGCCTTCCCACTTGCCTTTACGCAATAAGTTACGCGGATCGTTTAACTTTATACTATCACCGTTAAAGTCAATTAAATTACCTTTGTCGCCTCTAAGTCTTGCTGTTTTAGTGTACAGGGCTAAGCAGATTGCATCTAAAATTGTACTTTTACCCGCGCCGGTGTCGCCAGTTATAGCAAATAATCCTGCATTTTTTAACGGTGATTGAGTGAAGTCGATTTCTGCGTCACCAATTGAGGCTAAATTATGTATGCGTACTGCGGTTATTTTCATAGTTGTTCTTGCTCCGTCAGTTCGTTTATAACCTCGTTTAAAAGAACTTTTAATTCATCTGGTACGGTTTGTCCTGCCATATCTTTATCACTGGCAAATGCTTGCTCTAATAAATTAATTGGATTGAGCATTTCTACTTGGTTTAAATCCTCAAATAGATGAGTGTCACTTTGCGTTTGTGTGTTTTCGCGTACGCGCTCAATACCACAAAATCGTATGTTTTTGCCGTTTAGTGCTTGTTCTATTTGCTCTCTAAATGTGGTGTCAGTATCACTAGACTTAAGTTTTACCCGTAAATAAGGTGCTATTTCACTTTCTGTTGTATCTAATGCTTTAATTTGTTCACACAGCACTGATAGCGAAACACACTCGCCTTCAGGTAGTACGATGAGATCAGCTGAGCGAGGAATGTAAAGGGGGTTTACAGTTGTCTTAAGTTTATGTTTTTCATCGCAATTAATGTCAATGATATTTACTTGATGAGTGTATTTACGTTCTGAAAATGACATTGGTATGGGTGTACCGCAATATCTAATAATGTCTGACTTTGCGACTTTCTGTGCTTTATGTAAATGGCCAAGGGCAACATAATCGGCGTATTCATTAAATACATTGGCTGTTATCGCTTCTTCACCACCTATTACTAGGTTACGCTCCGAATCACTAGAAACATCTCCGCCTTTAGCATGTAAATGGCCCATTATAATTAATGGTGTTGTATCTGCTTTATTTTCTATAGCAAACTCTATGGTTTGCTTGTATGCCTGTGAAACTCCTTGTGCGTAATCTAGGCCGTTATTAGAGGTACTTAACTGGCTAACATCACTTGCACGTAAAAAAGGCATAGCGACGATATGAGCTTCAATGCTTGCGTTGTGTAATTTGATGACAACATCATTTGGGTTTTGTGCATCAAAGCGCCCCACTACATCAGTATCAAACTGAGCAAGTAGCGGCTGAGCAGCCATAATTCGATTGGCTGAATCGTGATTACCCGCAATAATAATAATGTGAAGGCCTGGGCATCGCTTTTTTGCTTTTTTAATAAATTGATAGAGCTGATTTTCTGCGCTAGCAGGTGGTGTAGCGGTGTGATAAATATCACCTGCGACTAATAATAAATCAATATTTTGAGCGTCGAGTGCGGTAATTAGCCAATCAAAAAATACCTGATGTTCTTGATTACGGGAGTGTTCGTAAAATTGTTGGCCTAAATGCCAATCGGAGGTATGTAAGACTTTCATGTGACGCTCTTAAATAATAGTTAAGAGCGTCAATATACCCAAGCTAAAGCAAGATGCAAGAGCAGGGTTTAATTCTTTAAGGAGTTAAATTATACCAAGCTACAACTATCATAGGCAAAGCAAGTAAGCCTAAAAATAAAGGTATTTTTACAGCTTTAGTCTGTTTGTTCTGTAGTACCTTTAAGGCGTTATTTTCATTGCACGCTGCTACTTTATCTATATAAAAATAGCCTGAGTTCAAATACTGTTTGCAGCTTTGCTCATTTGCAGGGATTGCAATTATTTCTTGTTGTTTTTTTAGGATGTAAAAATCCATAAGCCCACCGCATTTTAACTATATTTAGTGAAGGTAAAAACAACGCTTTTTACCCCCTGAATTTAAAAAGTGGGCGATTTTAAATATAAATGTAGGTAAAGATCAACAAAAAAATGCACTAAATTTAATTTAATGACAAAAACGTAATTATTATTGCCAAAAGCGCAAAAGTACTGCATAAAACAAGCCATTTTTTATGTTTTTTTAAACGCGTTGGAGAACGTGCTAAAGCATCCTCTTTATCACTTGCGGCTATAACTTCAACGAATTTGAATCCCTTACTTTTATAGTCTTCGAGGAGTTCCTCCTCGGCTGGGATTGCAGCAATTCGAGACGCTTTTTTTATAATATAAAACTTCATCTAATCACCTTAAATATCTATTAATATAAACACTTTAGTTAAAATGCATGAATTAGGACTGAATTGATAAGTTTAAGTTTATTTTAGCTTTGCCGTAAACCCCCTTTACAGATTATTACCCGCATTTTAATTATTCTATTTTTAATACGTTTGGTTGTTTATAAATTGGCCTTGTAAAATACGCTGTTTGTCGCGATTCGTTTGTATATATAGACTAAATTTGGCACATTATCGATAAGCTAAATAAATAAGGTTTATCATGAAAAGAGCAGTTGTAACGCTAGGTGCCGTTTTACTACCGATAGCATTATCAAGTAATGTTATGGCATCGTCTGTCGAACAAACAAAAGGCAGTTATGTTGACAAGTTTCGTCAACTTGACGAAGCACTAGCCACTCCTAACGTTTATCGCAGTGCAGCAGGTGAGCCCGGCGAGAAATACTGGCAGCAAAAAGTTAACTACGATATAGATGTAAAACTAGATGAGAAAAAGCGTCGTTTAACAGCTAGCCAAACTATCGAGTATAAAAATAACTCACCGCATACATTAAAATACTTATGGCTACAGTTAGACCAAAATGTTTTTAAAAGCGATTCAATTGCAGAGCGCACTGAAACGTTTAATGGTAAAGCCTTACAAGGCAACCCTGATCCTAAACCGACTAAGTTGAGCCTAGGACAATTACGTCGTCAACAGTTTATGAGTGACAATGAACTTGGCTTTACGGTTGCTAATATTAAAGATGACAATGGTAATGAGCTTCGTGCAACTGTTGTTGATACCTTAATGCGCATTGATCTTAATGAGCCATTAAAACCGGGTAAAGATGTTGAGTTCAGTATGGACTTTGCGTTTAATATTGTTGAAGAAGATGCCGTTGGTGCACGCTCTGGTTATGAACATTTTGAAGAAGACGGTAATGACATATTCTTGATCGCTCAGTGGTTTCCTCGTTTAGCTGCTTATACAGATTACGAAGCATGGACAAACAAAACATTCTTAGGTAGTGGGGAGTTTACCCTTGAGTTTGGTGACTACGATGTTGAAATTACCGTACCTGCGGATCACATTGTATCGGCTACCGGTAAGCTTGATAATGCAAGCTCTGTATTAACGCGTACTCAGCGAAATCGCTTAGAAGAAGCCGAAGACGCAAAACGCCCTGTTTTTATTGTCACAGAAGAAGAAGCGCTTGAGAACGAAAAAGAAGGCACTGACAAAACTAAAACATGGCATTTCAAAGCTGAAAATGTTCGTGACTTTGCTTGGGCTTCATCACGTAAATTTATGTGGGATGCTAAAGGTTACCACCAAGGTGGAGATGAACAGCCTCTCGTGATGGGGATGTCATTTTTCCCTAAAGAAGGTGGCGACTTATGGAAAAAATATTCAACTGAAGCGGTTATCCATACCATGGAAGTTTACTCACGTTATTCTTTCGATTATCCATATCCAGTAGCACAGTCAGTAAATGGCCCTGTAGGTGGTATGGAGTACCCGATGATCACGTTTAATGGTCCACGTACTAAGTTACAAGATGACGGCTCTCGTACTTACTCTCAGGCTGAAAAACGCTTCTTGATTGGTGTGGTCATACACGAAGTCGGACATATTTATTTCCCGATGATTGTTAACTCAGATGAGCGCCAATGGACGTGGATGGATGAAGGCTTAAACAGCTTTTTAGACGGTGTTGCAGGACGTGAGTGGGATCATACGATTCCATGGGGGGTTGAGCCTCGCGATATCGTGGCTTATATGAAATCGGAAAACCAAGTACCGGTAATGACCCAGTCAGACAGTGTTCTTCGCCTTGGTCCAAATGCTTACACTAAGCCTGCTGCAGCCCTGAACATTTTACGTGAAGTGATTTTAGGTCGTGACTTATTTGATTTTGCTTTTAAAGAATATGCCCAGCGCTGGAAGTATAAGCGCCCTACCCCGGCTGATTTTTTTCGCACCATGGAAGAAGCTTCAGGTGTTGATTTAGATTGGTTTTGGCGTGGCTGGTTTTATACTACAGACCATGTAGATATCTCGCTTGATAAGGTTTATCAACTGCGTTTAGATACTAAGAACCCAGATATAGACTTTAACCGTTTACGTGATATCGAAGCTGATAAACCGATGCCATTGTTTGTTGAGCGCAATAAAGCAGAAGGTAAAAAAGAATGGGTTGAAAGAAACCCCGATGTAAATGATTTCTACGACGAAAACGACCGCTTTACCGTTACTAATAAAGAACGTAATGCTTATAACAAGTTTTTAAAAGGGTTAGAGCCGTGGGAGCGTAAAACCTTTGAGCGTGCTATTGAGGAAGACAAAAACTACTATGTGCTTGAGTTTTCAAACTTAGGCGGTTTGGTAATGCCTATCTTACTTGAACTGACTTATGAAGATGGTAGCAAAGAAGAACGCTACATTCCTGCTGAAATTTGGCGCCGTAATCATAAGCATGTTCAAAAGCTTATTATTACAGATAAAAATAAGCCTCTTGTTTCAGTAACGGTAGATCCTCGCTGGGAAACGGCTGATGTAGATGTTGAAAATAACAACTACCCACGTCGTATTGTCCCTTCACGTATTGAAGTGTACAAAAAAGAGAAAAGTAAATCTAAAGTTAGCCGCGATATTATGCAAGATATTAAAGCCGAGCTTAAAAACGATGATGAAGACGAAACAGAGAAACAGCAATAATGCGCTTTATGCTCATTATGGTTGTTTTAATGCTTGCTGCGCCTGCAATGGCACATCAATTAAAAGCTTCAGTAACCACTGTTTTATTTAATCAACGTACTCATAATATAGAGTTGATGCATCGCTTTTACTTGCACGATACTGAGCATGCTGTTGAACATTTGTTTCCTGGTAATGCTGATATTTTAAGTGATGAAGCCGACCAACAGCGCTTTGCAGACTATGTGGCATCCCATGTGGCACTGCAAACGCTTGCGGGGGAACCTTTAACACTTACGGACGTAGGTGCTCAAATAGATGGTAAGTTCTTTTGGGTTTACCAAGAAGCACCTATACCAAATAATATTAAAGGTATTCGTATGAGTAATGGCTCATTGCGAGATCTTTGGCCTAGCCAAGTCAATATGGTTAATGTTGAAGGTAAAGGCAAAGTAAAAACATTGCAGTTTACCAATAATGAAAAATGGCTCGAAGCCATATTTGAGCCTAAAGAACCCCAAGAAAATTAATATTTTTTCAATCCCAACCCCACGCGCACAGCAGTTATGTGCGCGTTTTAATAATGATCTTTTGTTTACCAGTTCACGTAAACTATCTTAATAGTATCGCTTTTAATTTAAAAGCGAGTGTCAGTTTTTACTATTAATTTAACAGTCATATATGGCTGTTAAATTAATGACTGTTTGCATGGAACTGATATTTACCCTCATATTCAAGGATTGGTATGAACGCCTTAGATAACAAAATCTCAGGAATTATATTTGATTTAGATGGTACTTTGGTATCATCTGAGCTCGATTTTTCACTTATAAAAGCCCAAATTGGTTGTCCTATCAAGGACGATTTACTCACCTTTATTGATAACCTTCCTTCTCCTTATATGCGCGAAGAGGCACTCGATATTGTGCATCAACACGAACTTATCGATGCCCAGTATGCGACTTTAATGCCTGGAGTTGCAGAAGCTATTGATAAATTAAAGATCCAAGGTGTGCCGATGGCTATCGTGACCCGCAATTATAGTCGTGCTGCAGCGCTGAAATTAAAAAATAATCCTCTACCGATACAAACGGTACTAACCCGAAGTGACGCACCCGCTAAGCCAAATCCTAGCGCGCTTAATGCAATTGCAACACTTTGGGAAATAAAGCAACAATATTTACTCTACGTCGGCGATTACCTTTACGATATTCAAGCGGCACATAATGCCAATATGCGCGCCTGCTTATATACTCCTAAAGAGATACCTATTTATGTTGACCAAGCGGACTATATAATTAGCCACTTTAGTGAATTACCAAAACTGGTAAAAGAGGTTGATAAAAAGACTTTTATTGTATCGAGATGATTATAATGCGACTAGATCCTATGTTATGTTAAATTGACCTTTACTTTATTTAACCGATAATTAGTTAAGTACTTTTTAATTTTACTTTTCGTTGTATATAACTACTAGCTCAATGTAGTGTGAGTTGTTAAAATAAGACAATATAAAGCAAAGTATACAGTCGAGGCACAAAATGGGCAGAGCATTTGAAGTCCGTAAAAGCTCTATGGCTAAAACAGCCAACGCAAAAACCAAAGTAAATTCTAAATATGGTAAAGAAATTTACGTTGCAGCTAAAAATGGCGAACCTGATCCAGAAGTAAATCAATCACTAAAACGTTTAATTGAACGTGCAAAGCGCGACCAAGTACCAGCTCATGTGATCGAAAAAGCTATTGAAAAAGCTGCAGGTGGTGCGGGTGAAGACTATTCAACAGCGCGTTATGAAGGATACGGTCCAGGCAATTGTATGGTGATTGTTGATTGTTTAACCGATAACCCAAATCGTACAATCAAAGATGTACGTTTACCGTTTACTAAAACCGACTCTAAAATTGGTACTCCAGGTTGTGTTGCTCACATGTTTGATCATTTCGCGGTGCTAGGTTTTAGCGGCAATGATGATGAAGTTGTGCTCGAAGCATTAATGATGGCTGATGTAGATGTCACTGACGTAGAGGTAGAAGACGGTAAAGTGTCTGTTTTCGCGCCGCATACAGAGTATTACAAAGCTAAAAAAGCCCTCGAGGAAGCGTTTGACGGAATTAACTTTGAAGTTGATGAAATCACGTTTGTGCCACAAGTACATGTGGAAATAACGGATGAAGATGACATTGCTAACTTCGATAAGTTTATCAATATGCTAGAAGATTGTGATGATGTGCAAAGCGTTTATCACAATGCCACGGTGGTGAATTAGAGTCAGCCAGCGAAAGAAGCTAGCAAGACTCAAGATGAAGTCACAAGTAAAGCAGCAGCCTAGGCGTTAATTTATTGGATAATGTGCGATGTGCTCTAACTGAATGAAACAGACGTCTACGGCATAAAAAAGCCAGCACGACGGCAGGCTTTTTGACACTAACAAACTTTATCCTGTTTACTTATTTCATTGTTTTATACTTTATGCGAAAGGCATGCAATAATGGTTCGGTATAGCCACTAGGTTGTTTAACTCCTTCTAAAACAAGGGCTAATGCAGCCTGAAATGCAATGCTTTGACTCAGTGTTTGTGCTGAGCTTGCCATATTATTATAGTTAGCATCGCCTTCATTTTGGCTGTCTACTACTTTTGCCATTCTTGCCATGGTCGTGCGTATTTGCTCTTCATTACAAATACCATGATGCAGCCAATTAGCCATATGCTGACTTGATATACGCAGCGTTGCTCTATCCTCCATTAAACCTACATGGTTAATATCAGGTACTTTCGAGCAACCAATACCTTGCTCAATCCAGCGTACTACATACCCCAAAATACCTTGTGCGTTGTTATCTAGTTCAGTTTGAATATCTTCTTTTGATAAGTGACTAGGATCTGACATCAGCGGCGGGGTTAATAAGCTAGTTAAGCTTGCTGTTTTACGCATTAATAGACTTTGTTGACATTGAAAAACATCAATATCATGGTAATGCATAACGTGCAATGTTGCGGCTGTAGGGGAGGGGACCCACGCGGTATTGGCGCCACTTTTAGGATGCGCAATTTTTTGCTGCATCATTAAGGCCATTTTATCAGGCATGGGCCACATGCCTTTGCCAATCTGGGCGTGGCCGCTTAAGCCGGTAGCAAGGCCAATATCAACGTTGCGGTCTTCGTAGGCTGCAATCCAACGCTGATTTTTAATCTCTGCTTTAGGTAACACCACGCCAGCTTGCATTGAGGTATGAATTTCATCGCCGGTGCGGTCTAAAAATCCGGTATTAATAAATACCGCGCGTTTTTTAGCTTCATAAATACAGGCTTTTAAGTTAGCAGATGTACGGCGTTCTTCATCCATGATACCTATTTTTATCGTATTTTCACTCAGGCCTAGCACCTGCTCAACGCGGCTAAACAAGGTATTTGTGAAAGCCACTTCTTCTGGGCCGTGCATTTTTGGTTTTACGATATTAATGCTATTCGCTGTTGAGTTTTTGATTGCCTTTTGGGTTTTTAAGTCGTGTAACGCAGCGGTTGATGTGAGCATGGCATCCATAATGCCCTCATAAACATCTCTGCCTTGGCTATCTTGAATTGCAGAGGTGGTCATCAGGTGACCTACATTGCGCACAAACATCATACTACGACCTTTTAGAGTAATAGTTTGACCATCGACCCCTTGATAGCTTCTATCGCTTGCTAAGCTACGTTCTACGGTTTTCCCCCCTTTATTAAACTGCTCAACAAGGTTTGCTTTCATCAAGCCAAGCCAGTTTTTATAAACGCCAACCTTATCTTCGGCGTCGACGGCGGCAACAGAGTCTTCACAGTCCATAATGGTGGTAAGCGCAGCTTCAAGTATCACATCTTTTAGACCTGCTTTGTCTGCTTGACCAACGTGGTGGTGGTGATCAATTTGTAGCTCTATATGTAAGCCATTATTTTTTAAAATAATAGCGCTTGGGTTTTGCGCTTCTCCTTGAAAACCAACGAGTTGTTGTGGGTTTGCTAATCGTACCTGGCTGCTATCTCGTAGGGTGATCAGTAGTTGGCTATCGACAACTGAATAGTTAGTGCTTTCACTGTGTGAACCACTTGCCAATGGCAGAGCTTTATCTAAAAATTGCCTAGCGTAGGTCATTACTTTAAAACCGCGCACCGGATTGTACTGTGAGCCTTTCTCTGCACCGTCTTCTTCACTAAGTACATCAGTTCCATAGAGTGCATCATATAACGAGCCCCAGCGTGCATTAGCCGCGTTTAGCGCAAAGCGGGCATTACTTACCGGCACAACAAGTTGCGGCCCTGCTAATAAAGCTATTTCAGGCTCTACATTGTCAGTTTCAATACTAAAGTCATCAGGCTCAGGCACTAAGTAACCAATATCACTTAAAAAATCCTGATAATGCGTTGCATCGAGCTTTGTGTGCTGTTGATGGTAGGCATCAATTTGCGTTTGAAGGTGTTCACGCTTTTCTAGCAGCGCTTTATTTATTGGTGTTAGATCATTAATTATATTAGCGAAACCCTGCCAAAAACAGTGGTTAGAAATACCCGTGTCGGGTAAAAGTTGGTGTTCGACAAAGTCAGCAAGCTGCTTATTTACGGTCAACCCATAGAGTGAGAGTGAAGTCATAATACTTGGTTCCTTTAAACGGTTTTTTGGCTGTTCGATTGTTTGTAATACAACCATATCGTAAAAAAGCACATAAAGGAGCCTTTTACGTATTCACAAAATCAATTGCCGCAATAACAACTATAAATTTACTAAATTATCATAATCGGCCTACTGTTTAATTAAGCGCTAACACAGGAAGCTGTTTTAGCCACTCTCATAAATGTATAAATAAACAACAGCCGTTCAAAGGACTTTATTATGACAACATATCAACGTGAAACAGATAACCTAGCAACACTTTGTCAAACTCAAGGTAAAACTTGGCAGTCAATTAACCCTGAGTACGCAAGCCGTATGCGTTTACAAAATCGTTTTCGTACAGGGCTTGACATAGCGCAGTACACCGCTGATATTATGCGCACAGATATGGCCGCATATGATGCTGATACTAGCCAGTACACACAGTCGTTAGGTTGTTGGCATGGATTTACTGCCCAGCAGATGATGATGGCTATAAAACGTCATCAAAAAACGACTAAACGCAGTTATGTATACTTAAGCGGCTGGATGGTGGCTGCTCTTCGCTCTGAATTTGGTCCACTACCTGATCAAAGTATGCATGAAAAAACCTCAGTGCCGGCGTTAATTGAAGAGATTTATACCTTCTTAAAACAAGCTGATGCACGAGAGCTCGATCATCTGTATAAAGAACTAGATAACGCTAAAGTAAGTGGCGATGATGTGCAGCCTATCGTAAATAAAATCGATAACTTCGAAAGCCATGTCGTGCCCATCATTGCAGATATTGATGCAGGATTTGGTAACGAAGAGGCTACTTATTTATTAGCTAAAAAAATGATTGAGGCGGGTGCCTGCGCTATTCAAATCGAAAACCAAGTATCTGACGCTAAGCAATGCGGCCATCAAGCCGGTAAAGTAACTGTGCCACATGAAGACTTTTTAGCAAAAATTAACGCGGTGCGTTATGCATTTTTAGAGTTAGGCATTGAGAATGGCGTTATTGTAGCGCGTACAGACTCATTAGGTGCAAGCCTCACGCAAAAAGTGCCAGTATCTAAAACGCCCGGCGACCTTGCTAGTCAATATAATGCCTTTTTAGAAACCACATCAATCAATGGTGTTGATGATTTAAATGAAGGTGATACGGCAATGAAGCTTAACGGCAAGCTATGTAAGCCAACACGCCTTGATAATGGTCTGTTTCAATTCCGTGAAGGTACCGAAAAAGACCGTGTAGTACTTGATTGTATTACTAGTTTGCAGTCGGGCGCCGATTTATTGTGGATTGAAACCGAAAAGCCACATGTAAAACAAATTGCTGAACTGGTTAATCGTGTTAAAGAGCAAGTGCCCGATGCAAAACTAGTTTATAACAATTCACCGTCATTTAACTGGACACTTAAGTTCCGTGAGCAGGTATACAAAGAATGGTTAGATGAAGGTAAAGATTTATCTGCTTACCCAAGTATCGATGATAATAAAGCGTTGATGGCACCCGAAATGGATAATACTGAATTGGCACAAGCAGCCGATGTGTTAGTACAAAACTTCCAACGCGATGGCGCACGTGAAGCAGGGATTTTCCATCATTTAATTACTTTACCAACGTACCATACAGCCGCGTTAAGTACTGATATTCTATCAGAAGGCTACTTCGGCGACTTAGGAATGCTAGCTTATGTACGTGATGTACAGCGCCAAGAAATTCGTCGTGAGCAAGCGTCAGTGAAGCACCAAGATCTAGCGGGCTCTAATATGGGTGATACGCATAAAGAGTACTTCTCAGGTGAAAATGCGCTTAAAGCCGGTGGTGAAGCCAACACCATGAATCAATTTTAATATGATGTAGCAACAATTAGATTCCTATCAACAATGTTACCAGGGCCGCAAGGCCCTTTTTTCGTGCATAGCTAAATGAATAAGCTTGTGCATAGCGGAGTTTTAAGCGTAACCTAACTTGCTAACTTGCTAACTTGCTAACTTGCTAACTCAGATCACTATTTTACTAGCAGGAGTCTAGGCTCTAACTTTTCAGATCAGAGTTTAATTAAGTGAAGCTTTTTTGGATCAGAATTTCATCAAGCGAGGGGAGTGGTTTGTATCCTCTACTGATTTTGGCCTGTTAGAGCTGATTTTACTCTTTAGAAGGGGGATTATTGATAAATAGTGTCGTTTATTCTTATTAGTTAAGCGATATAAACCGATTTTTTACTAACTCAAAGTCGTTACAAACCATTTTTTTACTAACTGAAACGCCATAAACAGTGACTCAAACCGATTTTTTACTAACTCAACTGACTGAAATTGCTATAAACCGAAATTTTACTAACTCAGCTTACCTACTAAGTCCGATATAAATATTGCTCAATGTGAATAAGCACTCACTTTTTGTAAAGGGGGTTTACAAAAGTGAGGGGAAGTTAGCGAGAGTAAAGTTAGCGAGAGTAAAGAGACGAAGTACTTGACTACCGCGTTTAAAAATTTATTTTGATAAAACTCGCAAACTCGCAAACTCGCAAACTCGCAAACTCGCAAACTCGCAAACTCGCAAACTCGCAAACTCGCAAACTCGCAAACTCGCAAACTCGCAAACTCGCAAACTCGCAAACTCGCAAACTCGCAAACTTTACTCTCAGAACTCGCTAACTTATTTCTATTTACTATGCTTATCAAACCACCACTGAATATAAGCTACTTTCGTCATTAAATTTGAAGGGCGTTTAGTTATGCCATGCGATGCGCCAGGAATGCGCACCATTGCCGTGTCCACACCTTGTAGTTTCAAAGCTTGGTAGTATTGCTCAGTTTCAGATATCGGCGTGCGGTAATCGACTTCGCCTGTTAATAGCATGGTCGGGGTTTTAACATTACCTACATAGCTTATTGGAGAGCGTTTCATATAATGCGCAATGTGATCCCAAGGCTTGCCAGGGAACCAGTAATCAGCAAAAAATGGGTAGTAGTCAGCAGTTAGTACAAAACTGATCCAATTGATAACCGGTTTCGCGACAACAGCAGCTGCAAAACGGTCAGTATGACCCACAACCCATGCTGTTAGTGTGCCACCGCCTGAGCCACCGGTGACAAATAACTTAGACTCATCAATAAAGCCCTTTGCAATTAATGCATCTACACCAGTCATTAAGTCATCAAAGTCATTACTTGGGTAATTATGATGAATTGTTTGCGCAAACTCCTTACCATATGAATCACTGCCACGTGGGTTCATATAAAGTACTACATTGCCCTTGGCGGCAAACAATTGGACTTCAGGGCTAAAATGAGGGCCATAATTGGCCACTGGTCCACCATGTATCTCAAGTACTAATGGGTATTTTTTGGACTTATCAAAACCCGGTGGATATGCAACCCAACCTTGTATAGCTAAATCATCATGACTTGATTTAAGCCAAATTTCTTCAACCTTGGCTAGGTTTTTATTAGCTAATGCATCTTCATTTAATTGAGTTAATGGTTGCGTTTTACCGCGCTTTAAAAATGCGATATCGGCAGGGCGCTGAGTATTTGCTAAGGTAAATGCCACTTCGCCATCTTCGCTCACATCAAAATCACCACCCGAATATGGGCGGCCAAATGATACGCTGCCTATGTCTTTAGTTAACAGCTTACGTTTGCCGCTACGTGGTTGATAGGCGAGAGTAGTTTGTCCTTCACTATCAAAAGCAAAGTAAAGTCCTTTTGAGTCATCAGCCCATTTTATTTGTGCAACACTGCGGTCTAAGTCGGCTGTAAGACTTTGTGTTTTATCTGTTTTTAAATCACGAATATATAATTGCGTATTTTCGTAATTGGTTTTTTTATCATCATATCCTGTGTAGGCCAAATAACGGCCATTAGGTGAAATCTGTGGTTGGCCATCTGGGCCGAGTCTATCGGTGATTTGAGTGATCTCAGCAGATTGTAAATCCAGTTTGTAGATTTCAGAGTTGGTTGGCTTAAATAAGTAATCTGCATGGCGATTTGCTGAAAAATATAAACTTGCGCCATCATGACTAAAGCTGATTGCACCGCCATGGTCAAAATCACCAGATGTCAGCTGATTTGCATTACCGCCAGTGGCACTAATTTCAAATAGGTGGCGAAAGCCCTTTTGTGTATAACCACCACCATCAGCGCGGTAATAAACATCATCAATATACTTAGCAGGCTCAGCCCAATTAGCACCCTTTGGCTTGCCAGGTAAAGACACTGGGCTTGCGCTGGCAGCGGGGACAAACTGACTAAATACAAGTTTTTTACCATTCGGTGACCAAGTTAAATTGCCAGGGCTTTGGGTTAAATTACTGATCTTGGCAACTGCGCCGGTATTCAGCCATTTGACATAAATTTGGCTACTGCCATCGCGCGTTGAAATAAACGCTAAGCGCGTTTCATCGGGTGAAAGCACTGGCGAGTAATCCATATGCACGCCAGAGGTAAGCGGTTGCAGTTGTTTTGAACTGCTATTAACCGACCAAATATTACTGACTTTACTATCGCTTTTAATATCCATGCGATTACGAACAAAATACACGGTTTTACCGTCGTTAGTCATTTCAATTTGATTGGCATATTCAAGGTCGAATACGTTTTCAAGTTGTAGAGTTTGCTCTGATGGACTCGCAAAGCTTGCAAAACTGGCGGTCGCTAAGAGCGCCAAAGGGGCAATAAACTTCATTTTTATTCCTTGTTATTAAACAACATTAGTACTGTTATAAAGTAACAGCGATTAAAAATACACCTGATTGCGATGAACCCCCCTATAATTATTTAGTTGCAAACAAAGTATTTAAGTTTTTAACATTGATAATGAGGCCGAAATTTGCTCAAGCATGGCTTTGCGAGAGCTAAGATCATTAAAGAAGAAATGATCTCCAGCTAATGGGTAGCAACCTAACCACTGGGTTGTGTATTCCTGCCAAGCTAGCATATGGGTGTGACTTGAAATATCTGGATCATCTTTGCCATAGAAAACCAATAAAGGGCGGTTTATTTTTTCAACGCTATCTTGCAGCATATTATCATTCAGGTGAAGATCGTTCCGTAAAATCGACAAGAAGAAATCCATTGCATCTTCATTCTTAAATAGTTCAGAAGGCACATTGTTGTAGCGACGCAGTAAGTTTATTAACTCTGATCTGCTAAGTAATCGCTTGGCTGGCATTTTGTGAGTGTAACTAGGTGCAGGTCTGCCACTTACGATAATCATTTTTAATTGCTTAAATAATGACGTGTGTTCAATTGCTGCAATTACACGCCAAAGTAGTGCGGCCCCTACACTGTGACCAAATAATATAAATGACCTTTGTTGATGAGATTCTATTTCTGCTACTACATGCTGTGCGAGAGTATCAGGATCTTGGAGCAAAGGCTGCTTAGCTAATGCTCCATGCCCTGGATATTCTACGGGTATGATAGTGATATTGTTGGTTGCTTGTTTTTTCCAAGGTGCATATAAAGTACTACTACTTCCTGCGGGAGGTAGACAGAATAAGTTTATTGTCATATTGAAACCTAGTTAAGAGTAAGGGTTTTATGCTCATGAGAGACTACTTTCTACGTGGATTTTAGAATATTCGTTATCATTATTTTTCCGCACTAGAGCAAACCAAGCTAGTACTGCAACTGCGAAAGTTAGTATTACGCCAGCAATAGTAATGATGCTATAACCAACATATTTAGCCAATGCCATACTAATGGCAGAATAAATAAATCCCATTAAAGACACAAAGCTAAATTGTAAGGTAAAAAATGTGGCTTTACGGTGAGTGATCGCAGCTTTGTCCATGATCATGGTTGAAAGTGTCACAAGCAATGCTGGAAAGCCAATAAAATAAATTGTAACGGCAGTATAAACTGTTAACTTATCAGTATAACCCATTGTTATTGGAATAATAAAAGCTAAGCCTAATGCTTGTGTTAGGGTAATAGCTAATAATGCCTTAATACGTCCTAAGCGAGTGATTACCGTTGTTGCAAATAGGGCCGATACGACGCCTATTGCTGAACCAAATACTTTGGTTATGAATCCGACTTCACCCAGCTGCCACCCTGCATCGATTAATAATGGCGTTAATATGGCAAAACCGCTAGTGAAACCAATGGGATATACAGCTAATAGCATAAACCATCGACGCTGGCTTTTTATAAAACGATAGACATCACGCAATAGGTTCCCTGAATCAATATGTTTTACCTTAGTAGCTGATTGCTCCGGTTCAGTGAATAACAGTATTTGCATTAACGAAATAGACGTTAACCCAGCCAAAAGCCATAATGAACCATGCCAGTGTAACCATGGATACAACATCAGTATCAGCCCGCCACCAATAATGTTGCCTAATAAATTACCCGAAAACTGGATACTACTGGCCCACTTGCGTGAGTCGGCGTCGAATAATTTACAGGATAAACCATCAACAGAAACATCTTGTACACTCATAAAAAACATGTAAAGAATCAATGCAGCAAATATCCAGCTAAATTGATGCTCTAAATTCATCATCCCAGTGAGTATCAACAGTAATGTCATACCCGCTTGAGCAACAATTAGCCAGCTTCGATATTGACCTTGAAAATAGCAGCGGTATTTATCGATTAACGGGGCATAAAAAACTTTACCTGCTAACGGCACCATTGCTAGGTTTAGCAATGCGAGTTTATCTAGCGGCACACCTTGTTGCCGTAGAATGGCAACTGCTGCTGACAGAATAAAAGCAATACCTATGTATTGAGAAATATAAATACTGGCCAGCATTGGCCAAGGAAACCTTTTACTAATCATTGTATTACGTCCATAACTAAAGCTGAGTGTACGTTAAAAAAGCTGATTATAAAATTTGCAGAAAGTCGAATTTTATTAATACAAATAAAATTATAAACAATTATCATTTGAAATGGTAGGTGGTGATAGTTAATACAATTGCATTAATTAAGATTTTACGCCTAGAACAGAAAGTTACTTAGGAATACTTTCGCTACAGTTAAAGGGTTACATTCAGGAAGGAAAATATAAATTTAATAAGTTTTCTAGTGACTGCTGCTGTATTTGAATCCCCGCACAATAATAGTTTATAGCGTAATGAGTCAATTACTTATCTTTATCAATGTGTAACGAACTGCTTGACGAAGAAGAAAAAACGGACTAATGTAATTGAAATTGGTAATTATTATCATTTACATTAAGTTTTAGTTGTGGCTGCCTTATGCTGATATGGTCAGACAATACTGTTTTATGGGTGTTGGTAATTACAAAATTGTGAGCGAAAAAAGCAAAGGAACAAGGAATGCAAAAATCTTCTAGTCGGTTAATCTCAGATATCATTCACTTTGACCAAAATGAGGCGTCTGTGTTTGCTACTAGCGAACATCAGTTATTTGTTTG
>NZ_JBQSVO010000035.1:0-29449 GCF_052376275.1 Pseudoalteromonas sp. AOP7-A1-14
GTATTTACGTTTTATAGCGTGCTTAGTTTTATAAGTTAAAGCAGCGCTTTTAGCTTATAAAGTAAGTCTTGAGCTTGGCGTGGGCTTAAGTTATCAAGATCAATGTCTGCTAACTGTGTTTCTACCTCTGAAGGCTCACTTATGAATAATGACGGTTGCTGGGTGTTTATGTCGGCAGTAACAGGTTGATGATTTTCGAGCATTTTAAGCTTTTGTTTGGCTTGCTTTATAACGGCTTTTGGTACGCCTGCTAAAGCGGCTACTTGTAAGCCAAAACTTTTACTAGCTGCGCCATCTAATACCGTATGCATAAAGGCGATGGTGTCGTTGTGCTCAATAGCATCTAAGTGCACGTTCACTAAGCCTGTTTGCTGCTCAGCGAGCTCTGTTAATTCAAAATAGTGTGTTGCAAAAAGTGTTTTTGCAGCAATTTTTGAGGCTAAATAATCGGCGGTCGCATAAGCAAGAGATAAACCATCGTAGGTACTCGTACCGCGGCCAATTTCATCCATTAACACCAATGATTGGGTGGTGGCATTATTTAAAATCGTTGCGGTTTCGGTCATTTCAACCATAAAGGTTGAACGGCCCGAGGCTAGGTCATCACTGGCACCAATACGGGTGAATATACGGTCAATATTGCCTATTTTAGCGGCATCTGCCGGAACATAAGAGCCAATGTGTGCCATCAGTACGATTAGTGCTGTTTGGCGCATATAGGTTGATTTACCACCCATATTAGGGCCAGTAATAATGAGCATTTTTCGTGCGCGATTAAGCTCAACAGGGTTAGCAATAAAAGGGTCTTTCATTACTTGCTCAACCACTGGGTGGCGGCCCTGACGAATACTTATATCGTCATTATCATAAAGCTCTGGTTTAGCGTAGTTAAGCGCTTGGGCACGTTCTGCTAAATTATTTAGTACATCTAAATCAGCAAGTGCCTCTGCCATGATCTGTAGTTGCTCAATATGCGGCGCTATAAACTCAAATAACTGCTCATAAAGCTGTTTTTCAAGCGCCAGTGCTTTTGACTGGCTGCCAAGCACCTTGTCCTCGTGTTCTTTAAGCTCTGGAATAATATAGCGTTCGTTATTTTTAAGGGTTTGGCGGCGAATATAATCAGCAGGTACAAGGTGCGAGTTAGCGCGGCTTACCTCAATAAAAAAGCCGTGCACTCGGTTGTAACCAATTTTAAGGGTACTTATACCAGTGCGTTCACGCTCACGCGCTTCAAGCTGCTCTAAAATATCTGTTGCGCCTTGGCTAAGCGTGCGCCATTCATCAAGCTCACTGTTATAACCTGGTGCAATTACTCCACCATCACGGATTAATACTGGCGGTGTTTCAATCACCGCACGTTCAAGTAAGCTTTGTAGCTCAGGTAGCTCCGCCGATTGACTGATAATGCTGTTTATACGTGCGTCACTGGCATCGTTAAGTAACAGGTGAAGCGGCGCTAAGGCTTGTAATGCGCTGCGCAAACGAGTTAAATCACGCGGCCTTGCGGTACAAAGTGCTAAGCGAGCAATGACACGCTCCACATCACCAATTTGCTTAAGTGATTCATGCAGTTCACCACAAAGTTGTACATCAATAATGGCGCTAATGGCATTTAAGCGAGAGCTTAGCTCTACTTTATTTCGAATCGGTGTGTGAATACGGCGCTTTAATAATCGCGAACCCATTGCTGTGGCTGTTTTATCAAGTACTTGCGCTAGGGTGTTTTCAAAACCACCAGAAAGATTAACAGTGAGCTCTAAGTTTTTACGTGTCGCGGCATCCAAGATCACAGCGTGTTCGTTTTTCTCAAGGGTAATAGCACGAATATGTGGCAAGCCAATGCGCTGGGTATCTTTAACATATTGCATTAAGCAACCAGCTGCGGTGATGGCTGCGTGGGCTTTTTCTACCCCGAAACCGACTAAATCCTTAGTACCAAATTGGTCGCACAATAAGTGATTCGCGGTATCTAAATCAAATTCCCATTCTGGGCGCCTGCGAGCACCTTTAATATGTTCGATTAAATGAACGTTTTCAAAACTTTCAGGGTATAGTAATTCAGCAGGGGCAAGGCGCTGCAGTGATGAGCTAAAAGCTTCATCAGTATTTACTTCAAGTATGTTAAAGCGCCCTGAATTAATATCTAAATAAGCAATGCCATACAGGCCTTTTTTATTTTGCCAGACACTAGTGAGCAAGTTGTCTTGGCGTTCTTGTAAAAGCGCTTCGTCAGAAATCGTGCCGGGGGTGACAATGCGCACAACTTTACGTTCAACCGGGCCTTTGCTTGCTGCAGGGTCACCTATTTGTTCACAAATAGCGACAGACTCGCCCATTTGTACTAACCGGGCTAAATAGTTTTCTACCGCATGATAAGGTACGCCTGCCATTGGGATAGGGTCGCCGCCGGCTTTACCGCGATGGGTTTGTGAAATATCTAACAACTGTGCGGCGCGTTTTGCGTCATCAAAGAAGAGTTCATAAAAGTCGCCCATACGATAAAATAATAAAATATCACGATGTTCGGATTTTATTTTTAGATACTGCTGCATCATCGGGGTTTGTTGATTTATAGTGTGCGGTGCATAAAGATCAAACGACATGTATTTACCCAAAGGCTGAATATGAAATTACATCAAGAGATTAAAACACTTGCTGCGCAATTAGGCACTATTTTAACGGATAAATGCTTATGGATCACTAGTGCTGAATCATGTACTGGTGGTGGAGTTAGTTATGCACTAACCGATACCCCCGGAAGCTCTGCTTATATTGACCGTGCTTTTGTTACTTATAGCAATCAAGCTAAGCAAGATTTACTGGCTGTTAGTGCTGATACATTAGATGAGTATGGTGCAGTAAGCGAGCAAACTGTGCTTGCTATGGCAAAAGGCGCAATTTCGGCAACAGAAGCCGATATTGCTATTGCAGTGTCGGGTGTTGCAGGCCCTGGTGGTGGCAGCACAGATAAACCGGTGGGCTTGGTGTGGTTTTGTATTCAAATTGGTAATAAACAGTATGCAAGCCAGCAAATATTTACCGGTGATAGAGCACAAGTTAGGTTGCAAGCTATTGTTTACTCATTAAAAGTAGTAATAGATAAGATAAATTTATAAAATTAGCTTGATACTGTAATTTCATACAGTATACTTGTTCGCATTAGCCGGATTTGGAGAATAAAATGAACGATAATAAACAAAAAGCGTTGGACGCTGCTTTATCACAAATTGAACGTCAATTTGGTAAAGGCTCAATTATGAAATTGGGTGATAATAAAGCACTTGATATTGATGCTGTGTCTACGGGCTCATTAGGTATTGATATTGCGTTAGGCATAGGTGGCTTACCTATGGGACGTATTGTAGAAGTGTATGGTCCTGAATCATCAGGTAAAACAACCCTAACTTTACAAGTTATCGCAGAAGCGCAAAAGGAAGGAAAAACCTGTGCTTTCGTTGATGCAGAGCACGCACTTGATCCGGTTTATGCGCAAAAGTTGGGCGTAAACATTGATGAGTTATTAGTGTCACAGCCAGATACCGGTGAGCAAGCATTAGAAATTTGTGACATGTTAGTACGTTCAAGCGCCGTTGATGTTGTAATTGTTGACTCGGTAGCAGCATTAACACCAAAAGCTGAAATTGAAGGCGATATGGGTGATTCGCATATGGGCCTACAAGCTCGTTTGATGTCACAAGCGCTGCGTAAATTAACGGGTAATATTAAGCGTTCAAACACTTTATGTATTTTCATTAACCAAATCCGTATGAAAATTGGTGTTATGTTTGGTAACCCTGAAACCACGACCGGGGGTAATGCACTTAAGTTTTATGCCTCAGTACGTTTAGATATTCGTCGTATAGGCTCTGTTAAAGAAGGCGATGAAGTTGTCGGTAACGAAACCCGCGTTAAAGTAGTGAAAAATAAAGTCGCGCCACCGTTTAAGCAAGCTGAGTTTATCATTATGTACGGTGAAGGTATTTCTAAGCACGGTGAATTAATCGATTTAGGTGTTAAGCACAAAATTGTAGAAAAAGCCGGTGCTTGGTATAGCTACAATGGAAATAAAGTCGGCCAAGGTAAGTCTAACTCAATTAAGTTCTTAAAAGATAACCCTGAGATCTCTGATGAAATCGAAGGAAAATTACGTGGTATGTTGTTATTAAAAGCCACTGAAAAAGCAGCCGATGGCGAAGAAAGTTTAGGCGATAAAGCCGACTTATAGCCTCTGCTTGTAAATTGAATGAGTTAAGCTTGATTTGACCCGAGCTTAAAACTTAAAAAACCGCTAAATTTTATTTAGCGGTTTTTTGTTTTTAATTGCCAGATAATCTAGGGTTTTGCATAGCTAAAAAGTATAGGCTAAAGTAAATTAGCCTTATAGCTACCAATTAACACAGACGAGGCGCACCGCAATAACTTTGTGTCCAGTATAAGTTGTTTAAGTACTGCTTTGAAATTAGATTATTGATATTAAAAGTAAGGCCCACATTGTCAGTAGCGTCTTAGCTTGCCATTAAGTCGGGTGCGCCATAGGCATGTTGTTTGATAGTGGTTGTAGCGATATTATTGGTACTCGCAATTATTAAGTTATAAAGCAAAAAAAAGCGGCCTAGGCCGCTCAAAGAATTAATAAAAAGTCAGAAAATTAGAAAGCGTATTTAGCAGAAAACTGTAAGCGATCCATATCGCCATCAGTGCCGCTTTCTAAATCTCGTTGGGCGTGTTTTAGTTCTACACCAAAGGTTAGCTTTTTAACCGGTGAGTATAAGATATTGGCACTATAACTTTGGCTCGTTTTAGTAGGGTCATCGGTAATTACGAGTAAGTCTTGGTTGTTATCAGCTGAGAAAAATGAATACAAAAAGGTTGAACGCCACTGGCTATTCCAATAATGCTGATAAGCGATAAAGCCCGAGGTTGAGTCAATGGCATCTAGTTGGTCGCCGTCAAGCGCTGCACCATTGGCAATATTTACACCTACGTAGCGGCCTAAACCCTGACCTTGAGTTAGCATAAATTTAAGGTTGTTTTCACCTAAATTAACTTTACCAGAGGCACTTACACCAAATGATGTTTCATCGGCGTCAAGGCCATCTTGCTTATAAGTTAATTGACGGGCTAAACCGGTGACAACAAACTCACCCCAGTCCGCTTTTAAACCGTAGCGCGCAGTAAAGTCAGGTAAAGTTGCGTCATCGGTTTCAACACGGACACCACCTGGTGCAGTGATTGTACTTTCTGGATTCTCTAAAGAAAATGACCAATTACCTGTTGCATAACGTATCTGGGCTTGGCGAACAAACACTGTGCCCTCCGCTGGCCCTATAAAATCAAGTGCTTCAGGAAGAGCGCCTACGTTTTGAAAATTCGACCATGCTTGACCAAATAACCAGCCGTCATAAGTAATATAGGCTTGACGAATACGTGGTGCGTATGAGCTTGTAACACGTTCATTTCCGCCAGGAGCTGATGCTAAAAAGTCGATTTCAATTTTAGTATTGATTGATTTACCGTTATCAAGCGTAGTAGCTGTGCCAAAATTAAAGCGCGACTGACGGGCGTGCATATCAAGTACTGGATCGTTATCTACATCAGTACCAACAGGTGTTGTGCTAGGTACGTAAAAGTCACGGCCAACATTATCTCCTGCCGGTACACCCGATGAATAATCACTCCACATTGCATCAAGTTTTATATAGCCGCCGTAACTTATTTCGGTGTTACCAAGGCTTGCTGCATTAGCCGTTGTGCTTATTGCGCAAAGTACGGCGCTTGCGGTAAGAGTTTTGATTGCTGTTACTGTTGTTGCCATCGTTTTATGTCCTATTCGGGCTACTTGTTGCAAAATTGTAATCCACTTTTGATTAAGTGCGCTTGTTACTCAATTACCTATTGGTCTATTAGACTAAGGTGGCAGGCGAAGTATTAGTATAAAGTAGGGGTAAAAACACCGTGATTTATAGTTTAAAGTGATGAGGAAAAATAATTAAACCTATTTACAACTAAGGTCTAATACTCTCACCAGCTATGCTGAGTGATCCTTGGGAGAAGAAATTAAAACGGAGACGACGATGTCACAAACTATCTATCCAGTTCCTGAAAATATCAAGAATGCAGCATTAGTTGATAACGATAAATATAATACACTTTACAAGCAATCTATTGATGACCCAGAGGGTTTTTGGGCAGAGCACGGAAAACGTCTCGATTGGTCAACCCCATATACAAAAGTAAAAAACACTTCATTCGATAAAGGTCATATTGATATCCGTTGGTATGAAGATGGTCAATTAAATGCTTCATACAACTGTATCGATCGTCACTTGGCAACTAACGCCGATAAAACCGCACTTATTTGGGAAGGTGATAACCCAGCAGATAGTGAGCATATTAGTTACCAAAAGCTTCATGATGAGGTGGCTCAGTTTGCCAATGGTTTAAAAAAATTAGGTGTAAAAAAAGGCGACCGTGTTGCTATTTACATGCCGATGTCACCACAAGCAGTTTACGCCATGCAAGCGTGTGCAAGAGTGGGTGCTATTCACTCAGTCGTATTTGGTGGTTTTTCACCGTCAGCCATTGCTGACCGCATCAAAGATTCAGGCGCTAAAATTGTTATTACTTCTGATGAAGGCCGTCGTGCTGGTAATACCGTGCCACTTAAAGCTAACGTTGATGAAGCCGTAAATCAAGAATCAGTAACCACTATTGAGCACGTTATCGTGCATCAGTTAACCGGTGGCGAAGTGCAATGGCACGATCACGATATTTGGTGGCACGATTTAGTCGCGGACTTACCTGCTAAGTGTGATCCTGAGCCGATGAACGCTGAAGACCCACTATTTATTTTGTATACATCAGGCTCTACTGGGCAACCAAAGGGTGTAGTACATACAACCGGTGGTTACTTAGTCTATTCATCAATGACGCATGAGTATGTGTTTGATTTAAAAGAAGACGATGTCTTTTGGTGTAGCGCAGATGTAGGCTGGATAACCGGCCACAGCTACATTGCTTATGGGCCGCTTGTAAACGGTTGCACACAAGTATTATTTGAAGGTGTACCGACTTACCCAACCGCAGGGCGTATGGGTGAAATAGTTGATAAGCATGGCGTTACTATTTTGTACACTGCGCCAACAGCTATTCGTGCGTTAATGGCTAAAGGTGATGAGCCAACAACTTCTTCAAATCGTAATAGCTTACGCGTGCTAGGCTCTGTCGGTGAGCCAATCAACCCTGAAGCATGGACATGGTATTACGAGAAAATTGGTAATGAAAATTGCCCAATAGTTGATACGTGGTGGCAAACTGAAACTGGCGGTATTATGATCACCCCTCTGCCGGGTGCAACTGACATGAAGCCTGGCTCTGCAACACGACCATTTTTTGGTATTGCTCCCGCATTATTTGACGCTGAGGGTAATACTCTTGAAGGTGCGATTGATGGTAACTTAGTGATTCTTGATAGCTGGCCTTCACAAGCACGCACAATATATGGCGATCATGAACGTTTTGAACAAACGTACTTTTCAGCATACCCTGGTGTTTACTTTACGGGTGATGGTTGTCGTCGTGATGAAGATAGTTATTACTGGATCACAGGGCGTGTTGACGACGTACTTAACGTATCGGGTCATCGCTTAGGTACTGCTGAAATTGAAAGTGCTTTAGTTGCGCACGAAGCGGTTGCAGAAGCTGCTGTTGTGGGTTATCCGCACGATATTAAAGGCCAAGGTATTTATGTTTATATTACGCCAAATGAAGGCATAGTAGTTAGTGATGACCTAACTAAAGAAGTGCGTAACTGGGTTCGTAAAGAACTAAGTCCAATTGCCTCACCTGATATGATCCAATGGTCACCAGGTTTACCAAAAACGCGTTCAGGTAAGATTATGCGTCGAATTTTACGTAAAATTGCGGCAAATGAGCATCAACAGTTGGGTGATACTTCGACTCTTGCTGATCCGGGTGTGGTTGATGAGTTAATCGAAAATCGATTAAACCGCTAAATTTGCGTTAAAAACTTGATTATAAGTTGATTCTAAACGTAGTATATCGGCTGTTGTCTATTATTAGACAACAGCCGAATTTATTAGGAGTGAACCATGAGTCAGTTTTTAATAGCGGACGATCACCCGTTATTTCGTGAAGCATTAAAAGGCGCATTGAGTTTAAAGTTTGAAGGTTTAGAGGTTTTTGAATCAGAAAATTTTGATACCACATTGCAGGTGCTAAGCGAACAAGAAGATTTAGATATCTTATTACTAGACCTACATATGCCAGGTAATGGTGATTTATATGGCCTTATTCGTATTCGCGAAGATTACCCTAGCTTGCCTATTGCGGTGGTGTCGGGCAGTGAAGATATTAATATTGTTTCAAAGGTAGTGAATTACGGTGCGATGGGCTTTATCCCTAAGTCATCATCGTCGGATGATATTGCTGGGGCTATTAATCAAATTCTTGATGGCGATGTGTGGTTACCACTTGAACTAAAAGACAAAGTAGCAACCATTAAAGGTGAAGACAAAGAAATAGCCGCACAGGTTGCGTCGTTGACTCCTCAGCAATATAAGGTATTACAATACTTGCATGAAGGGTTACTCAACAAGCAGATAGCCTATGAGCTGCATATTTCAGAAGCGACAATAAAAGCACATATAACCGCTATTTTTAGAAAGTTAGGTGTTTATAATCGCACACAAGCCGTGCTAATTGCAGCAAAGTTGCAACTTGAACCTATTGAGTCCACATAGCTAGACAAAAATTGAATCAAAATAATAACAACAAGAAAGAGGCGCAGTGCCTCTTCATTTTTAGCTGTATAAGAAACTAACTAAACGGCTTTAATAAAAATCTTAAAAAACAACCGTTCGATTACCGTTAATGAACAGCTTATGTTCAGAAGCCAATTGCAGGGCTTTACAAAACACGTTCTTTTCAACATCTTTACCCATTTTTGCCATTATTTCTGCGGTATTTGCATGATTAACATGCGTTACGTCTTGCATAATAATTGGTCCTTCATCAAGTTCATTATTAACAAAGTGCGCGGTAGCACCAATAATTTTAACACCTCGTTCAAACGCCTGATGATAAGGTTTAGCACCAATAAATGCAGGCAAAAATGAATGGTGAATATTAATAATTTTGCCGTCAAAGCGTGCTACAAACTCAGGACTTAAAATACGCATGTACTTAGCAAGGCCAATAATGTCAGGATTATAGCTGGCTATTAAATCCCCCACTTTTTCATCGTGCTCTAATCGACTCAGTCCTACGTGGCTAACTACATGAAATGGCACATCAAAGCCTTTCGCCAACGGCGCTAAATCAGGGTAGTTGGCAATAACGGCTAGTACTTCAATATTCAACGCTTGCTCAAACTGCTTTAGTAATACGCCACCAAGACAATGCGCTTCTTTGGTTGCAAGCAGCACCACTTTGGTTTGCTCATCATTATGCAGCGTAACAGTAGCACCTATGGGTAATATCTGCTCAAGTCGAGAGATAAAGTCATTGCTTGGTTTTCCTGCTAATTCAGTGCGCATAAAAAAGCGCTTAGCGTCTTTATCAACAAATTCATTATTGCGAGTTATATTCAAATTATGTTCGTGGCACAGCCCGGTAACTTTAGCTATTAAGCCTACATCGTCCACGCATTGTGTGGTTAGTATTGTGTTCATTGTCTCATTCCAATCCCTCATTCCAAGGCTTCATACTAGCAATCACTAAGGCTTTTAGTCACTGTTTAAAATGTATATTTTAAAACTTTATTTATTACTTGCGAAGCTCAAGGGTAAGGTGTGTTTTTAGCGGTGTATTTTTTTCATGAATTCTAAATTATTTGCAAAAAGTAGTGAGTGAAATAAATAAAAAAAACTATATATCATAGAGTTATTTTTGGCGTAGTGCTTGCTCTGTTAAGTTTGTTCCCGTTTATTAATTAATAAGGAGATAACATGACCACATTACAAACAGGTACTCAATTACAAGGTAAAAAAATTGCTATTCTTGCAACTGATGGTTTTGAACAAAGTGAGCTTTTATCACCCCGTAGCGCGTTATTAGATGCTGGTGCTGAAGTCGAAATTATATCGATTAAAGAAGGGGAGATAATCGGTTGGGACGAAGATACATGGGGAGAAAAGGTCAGCGTAGATAAGTTAGCCAGAAATGCACAAAGCGCTGACTACGATGCGTTACTATTACCTGGTGGATTGTTTAATCCTGATAGTCTACGCCAAGATGCTGATGCAAAAGCATTTGTTGATGGGTTTTTTGGTGCTCATAAAAATAAGCCTGTTGCGGCAATTTGCCATGCTCCGTGGTTATTGGCTGAAATTAACAAAATACGCGATAAAAAAATCACGTCTTACCCTAGTATACGAACCGACTTAATCAACGCAGGAGCCAACTGGGTTGATCAAGAAGTATGTGTCGATGCAGGTTTAGTAACTAGCCGCAGTCCTGCTGATTTACCTGCATTTAACCGAAAATTTATCGAAGAAATAAAAGAAGGCAAGCACAACGCACATTAACGTGCGTCACAACATTAAAGTAAAGGGCTAGTATGGCCCTTTATGCCATATCCTTATTTTTTACTCTTTCTTACAGTTTTTAACTATTAGGTAAGGAACTGTAAGTGAGGGTAATGGTTTGTAAATCATGAAATTTTTTACCTTTTGTTTGAGTCTCATATACGATTATAAACAATAAGGAATTGATTCCATGACCCCCCCCGTTTTTTGAAAACTGCTTTTATCATAACTTTTTGTGCTGTATTAACCGCTTGTTCAGACGATGATTCATCGGCTCAAAGTGGTTATGTACAGCTGTATAATGGCTCTTACAACAGTCCTTATACACGGCTTTTTGTTGATGATATTGAGCGTTCTGGTACTGAATTTGGTGATGTCTCCACCTGGCATAATTATAGTACAGGTAATTATGACTTGAGCTTTCAATATTTAGATGCGAATGACAGCTATATTACTATTTATGAACAAACCGTGAGTATTAGTGATGACACAACACAATTGATTGTAATGAGTGGTGATTTTGCAGAGCCGACATTTAGTGAGTTAAGTATTCCAACCACAAGTGATGAAGACGTACTAAACTTAGGTTTTTTTAATATTGTAGATGAAGGGGTTAATTATGATGCTTATTTAGCTACAGCTGACGGCTTGTTTGAAACGGCAGAGCTAATTAGTACTGCAGGGTATTTACTAGAACCAGAGCTGCAAAGCTTTGATGAAGGTTATTACACACTGTATATAACACTAAGTGGTGAAAATGAGGTGTTGTTTGAATCGCCAACACTTTATTTTGACGATAGCACGAGTTACGTTACTGTAATTCGCCCAAGTTACGCCACCGAGCAAAACGGTATTAGTTTAGACGTCGTCACCCCAAGCAGCAATATTATCCAACTTAAGCACCAAGATGCCCAAGGTCAACTGCGCTTTATAAATACTATTGATGATTATCCGCAAACCAGTTTTAGTGTTTCTCGTGGCAGTGAAAACAGTCTTACAGAATTAACCCCTAATGATAATTTTTCAAACTATATTGAATTTACTCCAAATAGTTATAGCATTGCAATGTTAGACGACACCGGTAATAGCGTGGTTGATAACTTTTTACTTACGCTTGAGAGAGAGCAAAGTAAAGTGGGGCTTTTCTATGATGATATTGATGTGGGTCCACGGATGATGACCATAGAAGAGGATTTAACTCCTAGTAGTTATAGTCATAATGTGACAGTTGTGAATTTACTCGATAATTATGCAGGACAACCCATTGCAGATGTTGACGTGTACTTTACCCTTAATGGTGAAACCATTGAAGATGCCAAAAACACCATTGATGGTTTAGCTATGTATAGTCAAGAAGTACAAAGTGTTGATAATGCATTGTACACCACCTATGTATTATTTGAAGATAACGGACAGCAAATTGTGTTGTTACAACAAGGGGGTATGGACTTTAGCCAAGAAGGTAATTACCTGCTTATTTTAGAGCATGATGAAATGAGTGATTCAGGGTATAAAATGACTTTAGAACGTACAGTGACAGATTCAATTGAATAGTTAACTTTAAATTATCAGCTTCAATGTAGTTGGGGCTGATAATTTGGCTGTATTTTCAATATACTTTGCGTTATAAAGAGGGGTATTAATACTGACAAGGATTGAACCATGGGAGCAAGCATAGCATTAATTGTTATTTTATTGCTGGCTGTTTTAGCTGGCTCTATTGCAGGGGTTGTTGCATTAGCGAAGTTAAGTAATCTAAAGCAACAAGTAGCCGAATTGAAAGAGCAATTACAGAGCGTAATCTCTTCACCGAGCTTGAGGCCATTATCACCAAGTGAAAATGTAGAAATAAAGGCCGAACATACAAACCGAAAGGCACAGCAGGCGCAAAGTTCTGATCAAGCTTCCTCAGTACTCTCAAAAACCTCAATCGATGCAAATAAAACAAATCACACCCAACCTATTAAAACTCAGACAAAAAAAATAACCAAACCGTCGGCAGTATCCGTACTAGTTAACAAATTAAAAGACCAGTTTTTAGAAAATTGGATGACCTGGATTGGTGGGGTCGCATTGGCGTTCGGTGGTATATTTTTAGCTAAATACAGCTTAGATTCTGGATTGCTATCAGCGAGTTTACGCTTAGTCTTAGGAGGCTTATTTGGCGTAGGACTAATTGCTTTAGCAGAGTATTTACATCGTAAAGGTATTGTTTTTGAAGGTTTTAATAATTACATACCCGCAGCCCTTGCAGGGGGCGGTTTTATTAGTTGCTTTGCTTTAACATTATTAGCTTATAGTAGTTATCAAATACTCAGCCCAGCACTTGCTTTTGTTATGCTAAGCGTTATTTCATTAGCTGCAAGCTCAATGGCATTGCGGTTGGGCCCTTTGCTTGCCGTACTAGGTATCGTTAGTGCTTATAGCGTGCCGCTATGGGTTAATACCGGTAGTGGTTATTTAGTTGCACTACTTACTTACATTAGTTTTATTACATTATCGGGCGTGCTGGTTGCAAAGAAAGTAAAACGCAATTGGCTTTGGTATTTACTGTGGGCAGGGCATATAGGCTGGTATTGGCTCCTGTTAAATGCTGCTGATACACAACAATATTGGCTGATGGGTATCTTTGCATTGCTCTCTATAGTTGGGCTTATTGCTATGATGCGCTTAGGCGTTAAGTTGACTCTTTTAGAGTATCGTCCACATAGTGTTAAGCGATTATGTAAGCTTATACCTGATCATCCGTTATTGTTGGCACTGGTACTGCCGCTTTTACTGATGATGCTAATAACTTTACCTACAATGCAGTGGCAAATAACTGCGCTTTGTTCAATTGTATTACTGTTATTTTTGGTATTGCAAAATAGCCGTTGGGATCTTTGGCAAGGGCTGGCTCTGCTTATAGCTGTGGTGCTTATTTTTAGTCAACAAAGAGCAATTAATACCGATGAACACCTATTTGTATTTACAGGTGTTTATGGTTTGGGACTGTTACTTGGCGTAGCGTTTTGTGCTTATGGTTTATATTTTGGTGCCCGCTATTATAAGCGGCTTGCTTTTCATTTACTTGCGGCGCTCAGTATATTTGTGCTGATTGCTACGTTGTATGTAATTATACCTGTTGTCGGTCTTAGTATTGCTTACCCTGTGTGGGTGGTTATTTTATTACTAACTAGTGCAGTACTTATTAAACTTGCCCAGAAAGCGCGAAGCCAATGGCAGCAGTTTAGTTACTGGATTGGTGCAAATGCCAACCTTACCTTATGCTTAACGATGATACTTGATAATAGTGGTTTAACGCTTGCGTTAGCCGTGCAAGTTTTATTAATTAGCTATTTGGTTAAACGCCATCAAGTACCTATGCCTCATTGGCCAATCAAAGCCTTGGTTGCAGCTGTTCTTGCAAGGCTTACCTTTGCACCATGGATACCGAGTTACGTTGATCTAACGATATTTTCATTACATTGGAGCCTTATTGTTTATCCTGTTGCGCTGGTATTATTTTGGCTTGCGGCAAAGCAATGGCAACAAACTAATATGAAAATATGGCTTGAAGGAGCAACACTTCATTGCTTGGCACTGTTTGTAACCACCGAAACAAGCTATCAGCTGGTAGGGCACTACCCGCAATTAACTAACTTTAGCTTTTACGAACAAGTGCTGTTGAGCTGTAACTGGCTGGCACTGGGCTGCGTTTATTTGCACCGCTCACAAAGTGCAGGGCAGTTAGGTAAGCTTTATAAGGTTGCAGGGCTTTTATTAGCTGGCTTAGCAGGCTTATTATTATTTAATACCACGATAGACAAAAACCCACTTTTAGAGCGCCTTTATATTGGAGAAGTACCACTGTTTAACTGGCTATTATTAACTTGGTTAGTGCCAAGCGTACTTATTGTATGGCTAGCAAACTTTATTAAACCGATTAATAAAACGCTTAGCCAAGTATTGCTGGGGGGAGCTGGTTTACTGGCCGTATTAGCGATAAATAGCTTAATTCGCCAGTATTGGCAATCTGGCTTTATACACTTGAGTAAACCAACGAGTGACGTCGAGCTTTATAGTTACTCTATTATTTGGTTACTTTTAGGTGCGTTAGTCGTTATTGCAGGACATTTAAAGCAACAGCTGCTACTACAAAAAATCGGTTTGGGCATTCTTGGTGCGGTGATCGTGAAAGTGTTTTTAATCGATATGGCAAGCCTTACTGGGTTGCTCAAGGCGGTGTCATTTATCGGTTTAGGGCTATCGCTTGTGGCGTTGAGTTGGTTGTTTCAGAAACTCAGAAGTAAAGCCGAAGCTACTTAGTTTAAAATGTAATGTACACCTAACAATATTGTTGGGTGTACTTCATTATGGTCTCTCAACAATATAGGTTAAATCACTATAGGTTAAATCACTTTCATTTTTTGTAAAAAATATCTTTCAGTGAATATTTACAAACAGAGTAACTGACGCTCTACTTTAGAGAACATTTAAATGAATTAAGAATGAAGTGTAAGTGGCAGAGATCTCTACTCATCTAGTAGTAATAAAGCTAAAGGCTGATTCATTTTATACATCGTTTTCTGATTTATGTGTGATTCGCATATTCAGCCATTACAGCTAAAATTTAGCACATTTTAAATCAGCAGATCCATTCAACATTTTTGATGTCTAATGGCGATAAACTTAACGTCGAATAGCCTTTTTTAGTCTTGTATCTCGCTTTACGTTTTGTTCCTTCGTATTTTCATTTACGTACTATGATTAAGTAGGGCTTTTAATTTTCCGGGCTTTATCGGTTTAGATAAATAATGAATACCCGCTGCTTTGGTGGTTTGCTTTAATTCATCATCGCGTACTGCGGTAATTAAAATAGCGGGCACGTCGTTTTGCCAAATTTCACGCAGAGTTTTGATAAGTGTAATACCGTCGCAGTTATGGCCTAGTTGATAATCCATTAAAATAACATCAGGTGCGCCGTTTGCTTTGGCATAAGCTATTACAGCTTCTACTTGATCAAACAGCTGGTAATTGGCTTGCCACTTCTGTAATAAGCTTGCCATGGCACTCAGGTTTTCTGGATCGTCGTCAACGGCAATAATATTCATTGCGCTGCGGTGTTCAAACAAACTGCCGGTCACGACTTTTTGCTGTACTTGTTGCGACTCTCCGTAAGGAACTTCAATACTAAAGCGGCTACCTTTGCCAACTTCAGAATGCACATCAAGGCGTACACTGAGTAAGTCAGCCATGCGTTTTACCACTCCAAGTCCAAGGCCAACACCTTTATTATCACCGCCTTCAATGCGGTAAAAGTCATTGAAAATCTTACTTTGTTCAAGGTCTGAAATGCCAGGGCCGGTATCCCATACTTCTATGCGTAGCTGATGTTTACGTTTTCTGCATGCGACTAAAACATGGCCGATATCTGTGTATTTCACCGCATTTGATACGAAGTTTTGGATTATTCGACGCAGGTAGGTAATGTCGCTATGCACAATTTGTCCATCAGAGCGTACCTTCAGAGATAAGCCTTTTTCACTTGATAAAATAGCGTATTCGTTTTGTAGCGGTGCTAAAATATCGTCGATATTAAAGTGTCGTGGGCTTGGGGTCATTGCACCTTGTTCAAGCTTGGCTATTTCTAGTAAGGCCGACATTAAATGCACTGTTGAATCGAGGCTGTCGCCGAGTTTCTCAAAGTTGTTTTTATTACTAACCGTGAGCGAGCCTTCATCAACGGCGGCTAAATATAAACGTGCGGCATTAAGAGGTTGTAAAATATCATGGCTCGCCAGTGCTAAAAAGCGAGTTTTACTGTCGTTGGCTTGTTCAGCCTCTTTTTTGGCAAGGGTTAATGCTTGCTCGGTTTGTACTCGGCTATCTATTTGGGCATGTAAATCTTTATTAATGGTACGGATTTCTTGAGTACGTGCTTCAATACGGTTTTCAAGATCCATGTTCACTTCTTCAAGGGCATTTTGGGTTTCAATATGGGTGGTAATATCTGAAAAGCTGGTAACAAAACCACCATCAGGTAACGGGTTACCTATCATTTCAAATACTTGACCATTTTTACGGTGGCGAATAAAGTGATGTGAACTGCCATTTTTTAAATGTTGTACGCGTTTGTCTACATGGCGTTCTATTTCACCGGGGCCGCATTCCCCGCGCTCTGCATTATAACGGATCACATCCTCGATAGGTTGGCCTACCTCTAAAAAACCATCAGGGTAGTGAAACATTTCTGCGTAGCGTTTATTCCACGCCACTAAGTTTAGGTCTTTATCGACCACTGATAAACCATGGCTCAGGTTTTCAAGAGAGGTGAATAATAAGTTTTGGTTAAACTGTAATGCTTGGGTGGTTTCGTCAAAAAAGTTAACCACTTCTTCAAATGCCATGCGCTTGCCTGAAGCTACGGTATGTATTAACGCCTGCGCGGATGAAGCACCCAATACGCCGGTTAATGCACGTTCGCAATAGGCGATAAACTCAGGTTCAGGGTGGGCGTTGTTATCATCTAGCTGATGATTTAACGAAAAGTGCGCTAATATTTGTTGGCTGCGCTGCACTCCTAAAAAGGTTTGCAGTAATACTTTGAAGTCGTAAATCGTGGCTTTAACATTTTTATTTAAACGCCTTGCCAGTACAGCTTGCTCCTTGGGGGTTACAAAGGCCGCAGCTTGAATTTTATCAATTAAGCGCTCCTCTGCACCTAACGAAAAGCTAATATAACAGCCAATATTGGCAAATAGCGCAATCAGCGTACCACGGGTAATTAATGTTTGCTGTAGCTCGGCATCAAGCGTATTTCCTGTATTTAAAATAGGTAGCATTAAAAATAATACCCAGCAAATAAAGCCCGCTAACATGCCAGCATAAACGCCATAAGCATGGCCTTTACGCCAATATAACCCGCCGACAATAGCAGGTAATAACTGAGTTACTAATGAAAACGCGACTAAGCCCATACTGGCAAGCGCTTTACCGTGGCCAAACCACTGCTGATAAAAGTACGAAAGAATTAAAATACCAGCAATAGTAAAACGCCTAGTTAATAGTATTTGAGACTTATAATTACTGGTGATCCGATTACGTTTAAACTTACGGCGCAGCATTAATGGTAACACCACATCGTTAGTAACCATGGTGCTAAGTGTGAGTGTTGCCACAACAATCATGGCGGTTGCTGCTGAAATACCGCCAATAAAAACAAAGGTAGTGAGTAACATATTTTCATGCATTAGCGGTAGGGCGAGTACAAAGCTATCTGGTGAGAAGCCATTACCAATGCCTGGATGTATAGCTGCAGTTGCAATGGGTAAAATCATCGCCGCTGTTAGCAGCAAATAAAGCGGGAACGCCCAGCGTGCAGTAAATAAGTGACGTTTGTCTTGGTTATCGACCACAGTTACATGGAATTGACGTGGCAAACAGATGATTGCCGCCGCCGCCATTAATGACTGGCCAATAAAGTTAAAACTAAAAAAGTCAAAGTTATGCCAATGCTGCCAAATTGATTCAGAGTTAAGTGACGGGGTGCCTTGTGGTAAATTAAACAAGGTGTAAAGGGCAAGCCCAGCAACGGCCACCAGTGCTAATAGTTTGATCATTGACTCAAAAGCAACTGCTAGCATTAATCCTGAACGGTACTCGGTTACATCAACTTTGCGGGTGCCAAAAAATATAGCAAACAGGGCCATAATAAATGTCGCTGAGAGCGCAAGTGTTGAGCCTGATATTTTGCTGTCAGTTTGTAGTAACAAAAAGCTGCTGCTGAGCGCTTTTAGTTGTAAGGCGATGTAGGGGATCGTTGCAAGTAGTGCGATCACGGTAACCATAATAGCGGTGGTTTGGCGTTTGCCATAACGGGCTGAGATAAAGTCAGCAATGGTGGTTATATTTTGCTTTTTACTTACTAAAACCAGCTTTCGTAAAAAACCCTGACCGAAAAAAAACAACAGCGCTGGGCCGAGTAGAATAGGCAGATAACTCCAACTGCTGGTGGCTGCTGTGCCCACCGAGCCATAGTAAGTCCACGAAGTGCAATAAATACCCAGCGATAAAGAATAAACAAAAGGATGGTGGCTAATGCGTTTAGCTAGCGGCGTGGTTTTATCGCCCCAATTAGCTAGCCAAAACAATACGCCAATGTACGCTAACGCGACAAAAATTAGTGCAGCAGTCATGTTTTCATTCAACTTTTATTATGTTGCTGCCCACCATACCAGAACTTACCCCGATATTGAGCCTTGAATTTTAGAACTAAAAACAAATAATTTTTAAGTTGTTGATTTTAAGGGGTATATATTATTTTTCAAAGTTAATAAGACTAATGTCGCACAAGCTTATAAAGCAATTTTATTGCGTGCTATTACTCAGGGACTTAATGCTTAACACTATGAAAAATAATGTTTTAAACCTTTATATGTTAGTACGGTGTATGCAGTTTACGTAAGTGTTAACTTGTTGTTCCGACTATGGTAGCAATTCAATATTACGCTGGCGTTGCTAACTTAGTTAATGACAATTAATTACACCCATCACCTTTACGTGATGTCTAAGGGGACATAATAAAATGGCTTTTAAAAATGAAGAACAAGCAAAAGCTTATTGGGCGGAAAACATTTCGCTGCTATTTAAGTTGCTAGCAGTGTGGTTTGTCGTGTCATTTGGTTTTGGCATATTACTGGTAGATGTACTTAATGAAGTGCGTTTTTTTGGGTTTAAGCTTGGTTTCTGGTTTTCCCAGCAAGGCGCGATTTACACCTTTGTAGCTTTGATTTTTGTGTACGTTTTCAAAATGAATACGTTAGATAAAAAATATGGCGTAGACGAATAGGAGCTAAGTAATGGATGTTCAAACACTCACATTTATAATTGTCGGTTTAAGCTTTGCGCTTTATATCGGTATCGCAATTTGGGCTCGCGCGGGTTCAACAAAAGAGTTTTACGTAGCAGGTGGAGGCGTACCACCTTTGGCAAATGGTATGGCAACAGCTGCTGACTGGATGAGCGCAGCGTCATTTATTTCAATGGCAGGTATTATCTCGTTTTCAGGCTATGATGGAGGCGTCTTCTTAATGGGCTGGACCGGTGGCTATGTATTATTAGCACTGTGTTTAGCGCCTTACTTACGTAAGTTTGGTAAGTTTACAGTGCCAGATTTCATTGGTGACCGTTACTACTCACGAACCGCGCGTTTAGTGGCAATTATGTGTGCTATCTTTATTTGCTTTACTTACATTGCGGGACAAATGCGCGGTGTAGGCGTGGTCTTTTCGCGTTTTTTAGAAGTTGAAATAGAGACCGGTGTTTACATTGGGATGGTCATTGTTTTTTTCTACGCAGTGCTAGGTGGTATGAAAGGCATCACTTACACGCAAGTAGCTCAGTATTGTGTACTGGTATTTGCTTATCTAGTGCCGGCAATTTTTATCTCAATGATGATGACAGGTCACTTCTTCCCACAAACAGGTTTTGGTGCCACGTTAATTGGTAGTGATGGCGTTTATGTACTTGATAAGCTAGATGGTTTAAGTACTGAGCTAGGGTTTTCTCAGTACACCGAAGGCTCTAAGAGCATGATTGATGTATTTGCAATCACAGGTGCGTTAATGGTGGGTACTGCTGGTTTACCTCATGTTATTGTGCGCTTTTTCACTGTACCTCGTGTAAAGGATACGCGTATCTCTGCTGCTTGGACATTAGTATTCATTTCTATTGTTTATACCACAGCACCTGCAGTTGCTTCATTTGCCCGGGTTAATATGATTGATACTATTAACGGTAAAGACGGCAGTGGCACCTTATACACTGAAGCACCAACATGGGTTAAAAACTGGGAAAGAACAGGGTTAATTACTTTTAATGATAAAAATGATGATGGCAAAATGTTCTACACTGCGGGTGACGTGAACGACCCTAATAGCGTTAATGAAGTAAGCGTTGACCGCGATATCATGGTGCTTGCCAATCCAGAGATTGCTAATTTACCAGCGTGGGTTATTGCCTTAGTCGCAGCCGGTGGTATTGCTGCAGCACTTTCCACTACAGCAGGCTTGTTACTGGTTATTTCGACCTCGGTCTCTCATGATTTACTTAAGCGAACTTTAAAACCCGATATTAGCGATAAGCAAGAGCTACTTGCAGCGCGCTTGTCCGCTATGGTGGCGATTGTTATATCGGCTTACTTTGGTATAAATCCGCCCGGGTTTGTGGCATCGGTGGTGGCATTTGCCTTCGGGTTGGCTGCGGCGAGTTTCTTTCCCGCGATTCTCATGGGAATTTTCTCTAAGAAGATGAATAAAGAAGGGGCAATATCAGGCATGGTAACGGGTATTACTTTTACCGCTGCGTATATTATCTTCTTTAAATTTATCAGCCCAGAGCTAAATAGCCCTGAACATTGGATCTTAGGTATTTCGCCTGAGGGAATAGGTTTAGTTGGTATGGTTATTAACTTTGCAGTAGCTGCTATTGTGCTTAAGTTTACTGCTGAAACTCCTGTTGAAATTCAACAAATGGTAGAGGGTATTCGTAACCCTAAAGGCTCAACTGGAGCGCACGCTCACTAAATCTTGTAAGTTAAAAAGTTCACCAAGCCCGACTTAAGTCGGGCTTTTTATTTATGAGAATAATAGGTAGTGTAATAATCATACTAACGCTATGAAGGTGCGAATAAACGTTATGAGTACTGAGCAACAAGACCTTATCCAATTTGTTTTAAAACAAACCCCATTTAGTCAGTTAGACGCCAGCGCTGCTGAATATTTTGTTAATCACCTTGATAGTATTTACTTAACTCGTGAAAACCAAAATGAATGGCTAAAATCTGATTCGCCAAAATTGTTTTTAATTCGCTCAGGGCTTTATGATTTGGTCGATGAAAAAGGGGATGTAGTAACACGACTTGCCGAGGGCGATTATTTTGGTTATCCATCATTGTTAACCGGTGAAGCAATTCAAAACCGTTTGCAGGTGCAAAAAGAAGGTATTGTTTATTTACTTGATCAAAGTAGTTTTGATTATTTGCGCCGTGAGTATAAAACCTTTGAGCAGTATTTTGTACGCGCTCATAAAAATCGTTTATTGTCGTCGCATTATAAAAGCCAAAATGAGAGTTGGTCTGAGCGTAAAATTGCTGAACTAATGTCGCGTAAAGCGGTAGCATTACCGCCTGATGCCAGCATTAACCAAGCCGCTAAAAAAATGAAAAAACACGGCGTATCGTCAATTATGATCACCGAACATGAATGTTTAGTTGGAGTTATAACTGACCGTGATTTACGGAACCGTGTATTGGCTGATGAAGTTGACTCAAAAGAGCCGCTCAGCAGTATTATGAGCGCCAAGCCAAAATTTATTTTTGAAAATAACCGAGTGTTTTCGGCGCTGCATTTAATGCTTAAATTTAATATTCATCATTTACCTGTGCTTGATGAAAACCACAAAGCACTGGGCATGATCACCAGCACCGATTTACTACGCCAACAAAAAAGCGACCCAGTGCAGTTAATTGGCCGTATTTATAAAGCTCATAGTGTGACAGATTTAAAACGCTATGGGCTTGAAGTGCCCGAATTACTACGTGGCTTTTCGAACAATATAGATGATATTTCGTTAGTGGGGAAATTGCTCAGTGGCGTAACCGATGCGCTAACCTCGCGGTTAATTTATTTATTTCAGGAAGAGCATGGTACAGCACCAACATGTTTTAGCTTTATTTGTTTTGGCTCACAAGCGCGAGAAGAGCAAACTCTGCACTCAGACCAAGATAACGGCTTATTACTACCCGATGGCTTAACGGAGCCGCAGCAAGATTACTTTAAGCGTATGGGGGAGTTTGTCTGTGAGCAATTAACCCTGTGCGGAATTAAACGTTGCCCAGGTAATATTATGGCTAGTAGTGAGCTTTGTAGAATGAGCAAGTCTGATTGGTGTGAACGTTTTTTAAACTGGGTCGAAGCGCCTACGCCAGATGCTATGCTAAATTGTAAGATATTTTTTGATCTGCGTTTTATTGAAGGATCTAACACGCTTTACGCTAGTTTTTGTGAACAATTAACGCGTATTTCTCATAATGAGCTGTTTTATGCCGCCATGGCAAACGATATCAATACTAATTCGGTACCAATTGGTTTGTTTAATCAATTTAAGCTTGAAAAAGACACCCGTCAGCATAAGTTTATTGATTTGAAAAAGCGCGGTGTCGTGATTATAAATGATATAGTTCGTTTGTATGCTCTTAAGGCTGGTATCCGCCTTGCTAATACTCAAGAGCGGCTTGATGCTTTATTAAAACTTGAATCTGAAAAATGTAATTTCTTAAGCAATAAAGACATTTATAACCTTAAAGACTGCTGGCGGTTTTTAACGCAACTGCGCTTGCGAACACAAATAAACCAAGAGGGGTTGCCTAGTAACTGTATTAACCCTGATAATTTAAACTCACTTGAACGACATCAGCTAAAAGAGGCTTTTTATTTAGTAAAGCAGTCGCAACAAGCGGCTGCCTTTAAGTTTGCCCGTGGCAGCTTATGAGGAGCTGCAAAGTAATAAAGCGCTGGTTCAGCCGTTATTTAACGCGCAAGCAATTGTTAGCGCAAGATGCCAAGGTGCAGCGTTATATAGTGATTGATTTAGAGTTAACGGGATTTGACGCAAAGCAACATGAAATAGTGTCTATTGCTTGGCTTGCTATTGAGCAGCAATGTATAAAGTTGAGTAAAGCTCAGCACTATATTAATAAAGATGTGAAAAACTTAGCACAAAGCCCTGTTTATCATGGTATTGGAAAGCAAGATGTAATAAATGGGCAAAGCCTTAAAAGTAGTTTAGCAGCATTGGCAAAAGAGTTACCTGGCACTATTTTGGTTTTTCATAATGCAGGGCTTGATTGGCCTTTTTTAAAGCGGGCCTTTAAAGCTCATGATATCAGCGCTCAGCCACAACTTGTTATTGATACCTTTCACATAGAAAAAAAACGCCTGCAACAACAAGGGCTCGACATTGCCTTAGACGATTTAACCCTTAATGCATGTCGTGCTCGTTATCAGCTTCCACGGTACAGTAATCATCATGCACTTACCGATGCAACAGCAACTGCAGAATTATTACTCGCACAATACCACCAAATATGTGGCGGCAAGCGCTTGCAAGTTAAGCAGCTGGTTTAGCTAGAGTAATATTACGCCCACCAAGGTAACCAAATAGGGCGCAACCTAAACTTGCGATAGCACATAGCCATAATGTAGGTGCCCAGCTATTAAAATAGGTGTGCAAAGCGCCAGCTAACATGGGCCCAGTTGCGGCTATTAGGTAACCAATGCATTGTGCCATTGCTGATAGGGAGCTAGCTTGTCGGCTGTCATGTGTTCGTAAGCTAACAAACGACAAGCCTAAAATAAAACATGCACCAGAGCAAAAGCCCAGTGTTATTGACCAAAACAATGCAAGCCCAGGCATAAACAACAAACCAAACGAACAAAGTGCGCCAATTAGCGCTAAAGAGCTGGTTAAGATTCGTTGATCTTTTAATCTTGCTAGTAAGGGGATCAATACAATACCAGGCACAGCAGATGCCGCCTGAAAGGCGCCTTGCATAGCGCCTGCTTGAACGGGAGACATGCCACTTTCAATTAAAATACTTGGCAACCAAGCGACCATAATGTAAGTAAAAAACGAGTTAAGGCCTAATAGTAATGTAATCTGCCACGCCAATGACTGTCGCCACACATTCGTTTGCACAGGGGGGTTAGCTAGTTCTTTCGCTGGCATAGTATGATATTTAAGTTGTGGTAACCAAAGAGCTATACTGAGTAAAGTAAGTAAACCATAACTTGCCAGTGCCAGTTGCCAACCCATATTGTGATACTCACTAAGTGGAAGCACGATAGCTGAATAGCTGCCACCAAAAATAGCCATTGCTAATACATACGCTGAGGTCATAACCGCAACTTTATGCGGGAAGTCGCGCTTGATTAAACTCGGTAATAGTACGTTACCTATGGCTATACCAACACCAATAATAGCGGTGCCTAAATATAACAAAGGTACGCTGGTAATTAGCCGCGAGGCGAGGCCTGAGCCTATAAGTATCAAAGCAATAAACAAAGTAACTTCTAGCCCTAGCTTTTTAGCAAGCCAATTAGCAAGCGGAGACGCTAAAGCAAAAGCTAGCAGTGGTAACGTTGTCAGCATTCCTGCTTGAGAAGGAGATAAGCTAAAAGATGCAATAATACCTTCAAGTACAGGGGCTATTCCGGTTACTGGTGCGCGTAAATTAACAGCAATAAAAAAAACGCCGAGAATAAGAATAATAGAAGAGAAAGCAGTCCGTTTAATCGGGGTTGAATACAAAGCTAAATCACCAAATAGATGGCAGGTGCGCCAATTATACCTGAAGGTCAGTGACGTTGATATTAAATAAGCTAATAATTAACCTTTGTTTTTTAATAACTTAATCATTAGCTAATGACAATGCTAATAGTGCACTGAAAAATAATTAACCCCACTTTTTATAGTCATCCGTTTATAGACATAACACGTCTATATTGATTTAAAAAAGGGTGGTTTTATGAATAACATTACGAGTAACAACAATCGCAGCGGTTTATGTTTAACGGTATTGAGCAGTGCGATTCTGGTTGGTCTGGCAGGTTGCAATCAAACATCACGTAACGAAGTCACAGAGCAAGAAGAACAACTTGATAGCAACGAAGTAACACAAACAAAAGTTGATAATAAACAGCGGCTATCACAGCAATATCAACTACAAAAAGAGCCTGTTTTACAAGTGCGAAATTCCAATATTCATGTTGCAAGCCTTGAAAAAGTGCCGCAGGATTTAATGCATACAAATGCTGTAACGACATCGGCTATGCCTCAACCCGCGATTATTGATGATGGGACATTTACCACAAAGCAAGACCGTGAAAATTACTTAAAGTCACAACAGAATCCTGTTAAACAAGTTAAAGTTGCGCCGGTATCTACTTTTTCAATTGATGTCGACACGGGGAGTTACAGTAATACCCGTCGTATGTTGAATGTAGGGCAGCTGCCGTCAAGTGATGCTGTACGCGAAGAAGCCTTTATTAATTATTTTGACTATGATTACAGCGCACCCACTAATATAGCAACGCCGTTTAACGTTGAGACTGAAATAGCCAGTGCGCCCTGGAACGAGCATCGTCAGTTATTAAAAATTGGTATTAAAGGTTTTGAGATAGAAAAAGCCGATTTAAAAGCCGCTAACTTAGTGTTCTTATTAGATGTGTCGGGGTCAATGAATGCGCCGAATAAGTTACCGTTATTAAAAACCAGCTTAACCATGCTTACCAAGCAATTAGATGAAAATGACTCAGTAGCTATTGTGGTTTATGCCGGAGCTGCAGGCGTCGTATTACCTGCAAGTAAAGGCAATGACGAAGGTGCAATTACAGCGGCTTTAAATAAATTGGCCGCAGGGGGGTCAACGAATGGTGAGCAGGGTATTGAGCTTGCCTATCAAATTGCCGCTAAAAATTATAAAAGCGACGGTATAAATCGCGTGATTTTAGCCACCGATGGCGACTTTAACGTAGGTACGCAATCAATTGATAAACTCAAAGAGTTAGTTGCTAGTAAACGTAAAACAGGGATCGCGCTTACTACACTCGGTTTTGGTCACGGCAATTATAACGACGGGTTGATGGAGCAATTGGCAAATATTGGTAATGGTCAACATGCCTATATAGATAATATTAACGAAGCACGCAAAGTTCTGGTTGATGAGCTCAGTAGTACTATGCAAATTATTGCTAAAGACGTGAAGGTTCAGGTTGAGTTTAACTCGCAACAAGTGGCTGAATATCGCTTAATTGGTTATCAAAACCGCCTGCTCGATAATGAGGATTTTAACAATGACAAGGTGGATGCCGCAGAGCTCGGTGCAGGGCATACAGTGACCGCGCTTTACGAAATCACCTTAGCTAACTCAAAGCATAAACAAATTGATGAGTTGCGCTATCAGCCACACGCGCAGAATAAACCCATTGATACGAATGAGCTGGCATTTATTAAAGTGCGTTATAAAAAGCCAGGCAGTGAACGTAGTGAACTTATCACTCAAGCTGTTTCAACTCCTTCTACGCCACGGCCATTATCACAAGCGAGCCAGGACTTTAAATTTTCGGCAGCGGTGGCTGGATTTGCACAATTACTAAAAGGTGCAAAATATACCGCAGACTGGCAGTATGAAGATTGTGCGAAGCTTGCTATTGCAAACAAAGGCATCGATACCTTTGGTTACCGTAGTGAGTTTATAAAATTGGTAAATAACGTCGCAGCACTGTAATAGTTATAAAATATACAAAGGACATTATGACAGATATAGCAGACGAGCAATTAATGCTGAATTATGGCCAAGGTGATGTACAGGCTTTTACGCAGCTGTACACGCGCCATAAAAATAGCCTTTATCGGTATTTTTTGCGTCAGTGTGCGACTCTTGAAATGGCTGAAGAGTTATACCAAGAAGTTTGGAATAAATTAATAAAAGCACGCGCTCAGTATCAAGTGAGCGCTAAATTTACGACTTGGCTGTATAGCATTGCCCATAATGAACTGATAGATCACTACCGCCGTAACAGTACTCAAAATAAGTGGTTTGATACCGATGAGCAGGCTATAGACAAGTCTGCCCACTTTAATCAAAGTTATGATGAAAATCTCTATCAGGCTCAACTAGTAGCTCAGTTAAAACAGTGCTTAGCGCATTTACCAAGGCAGCAAAAAGAAGCCTTTTTACTCAAGCACGAAGCAGGGTTTACCTTAAAAGAAATAGCCGAATTAGTTGTAGAAACCGCTGAGAATATAAAAAGCCGAATTCGTTATGCACTAACTAAATTAAAGCAATGTATGCATTATAAAATGAGGAATAGCGATGAGCGATAAATTAACTGATCATGATATAGCCTCACTTTATAAGCGCGGCGCAACTGAGCAGCCAAGCAACCAGCTTGATGCAAAAGTACTACAAAGTGCAACCGATGCAGTTAATACCAAAGACATAGAGAGCTTTACTGCAATTGAGCCAAAAAGAAAGCATAAACGCTTTTATCAAACATGGTATGGGCAACTTTCTACGGCGGCGTCATTGGTGTTAATTGCCGTGTTATACATGAAAAATACCACGCAGCACCCGCAGTCATTAAAGGTTGTAAATAAACCACAGCTATTAAGTGATACAAAGCCAGAGGCTGCGCCTGATGCATCATTTGAAATGATGGAACAAGCAGATATATCTGAAAAGGTACAAAGTTTTGAGCGTAATAGCTCATCTAAAGAGGCTGATAAACAATCTAAAAAATATAGTATTACTGCTCGTAGCCAGTTTTCACTCGGGCTCGAGAGAATTACAAGCGAGGTTGCAAAAGAATTTAAGAGTATAGATATTCACCTTGCGAAAGGTGAGGTTGGGGAGGCTAAAGCGCAGTTAAAGGATTTACTAAAGGTGTATCCTGAATTAGAGGCTCACTTAAGTAAGCAATATAGAGAGTTATTAGGTAATACAAATTAACATAAATATTTTATTGCGACTTATCAGTGTTTTAAGCTGGTTTTATTAAGATTTTTTAAAAACTGCTATTTCATTTTCACTAGCAATCAATATAATTATTTATATAATATTGATGTATTGCAATCTTAGGTATAGGAAACCATGGAAAGATTATCAGTGTCGGTATCAAGCCTAGCACACTATTATAGTAATAAAGATCGGTTTAAAAAAAACAAAGGGGTTTTGAAAGAGACTAAAGATGTGAAAATCAACTATGATTCCCTTGATGATAAAAATCAACCCGCAATCATCATACGATTATTACTACTTATAGGCTTTTTAGTTTTATGCAATTTATTTTACATTTCTTATTAATTACTTCGATTTTTTTACTGTTAGTCATACTCAAAGGCTATAAAGTTAAGCGGCTTTTTAGGGTGCCACTGTATTGTATTTATTTAGGTGGTAACTTAAATAAAAATAAGCCAATTATCTTGAAGAAAAATGAACTCGTAGGGGCGCCTGATGCAATATTTTTTAATCCATTAAAGTTTAGAATCGTTATTGGTGAATTAAAAAGTCATTATTATCGTGGCCATGTAACTGTTTATGAGGAAGCTCAGGTGACACTATATATGGGCATGTGTACAAGATGGTATTTGCTGAATCCAGTATGTATTTTGCACTATTGTGATGAAAGTACTGTCGGCATTAAATATAATCCTGTGTTGTTTGCTGAAATATTTAAGCAGCGCCATGACTGCTTAGAGATTCTAGAATCTTAGCTCTCGCTACAAAATAAATCTAAATTGATATTTACAACTAGATCAAAAAAGACTAATAAACTACTAGGCTTGTTAGAGCTACCATGCGAAGCTTGCCGATAACATTACATTACGCGGTCTTCCAGGAAAGTAACGATCGCCAGTGAAGCTCGTATAGTCAGCACGTTCTGCATAAGCCGTATCGGTTAGATTATTGATTCGTGCAGTTAGTTTTAACTGCTCTGTGACTTGCCATGCCGCACGTAAATTAACTAAGTCGTGACCTGCATAACTATGTAGGTTTTCAGGATCAGTAAAGTAGTCACTAACATGATGCCATTCAAGTGCAAGTACAGTGTTATTAGTCGCTTGCCAATTAATTTGAAAGTTGGCGATATTCCGCGGGGCAGTGTCTATATCATTACCATTAATATTGATGCCTGATAAGGTTTGATCGTAGCTATAAGTGTGCTTTGCATGAGTGGCAGCAAGGGCTAGTTGTAATGAATTAGTGAGTTGGTAATCAAGCTCTAGCTCAATTCCCCGGTGTTGGGTTTCGCCATCATTGATAGTAAAAAAGTCACTATCACGAAATATAACGTTTC